>DXHF01000327.1 GCA_019113605.1 Candidatus Paenibacillus intestinavium | reverse complement strand
ATGGCGAACGCTATGACATCACTCTAATCCAGATTCACCTTGATATAAAAGAGAGAGAAATCTTGCGAATGCGTGAGCATGTGTGAGAAAACCCTTAGTAACCAGAGGGACGTACGCTGTGCTACTCGTTTTCGCTGGAGGTCATCTTCTTGATGCTGACAAGCGAATAATTTGAACCTTTATTAGAATAAAATGTATGAAAGGATGACGGCATTGAAAATTTTTCATACAGCGGACTGGCATCTCGGCAAAATAGTACAAGGTGTTTATATGACGGAGGATCAAGCGTATGTGCTTGATCAATTTGTTAAGGAAGTGGAAGAACAGGAGCCTGATGTCATTATTATTGCAGGTGATCTATACGATCGAGCAGTTCCACCAACAGAGGCAGTAGATTTACTGAATGATATATTGGAACAGTTAGTACTCAAACTGGAAATTCCGGTACTTGCGATCGCAGGTAATCATGATAGTCCTGACCGTATTGATTTTGCTGTAAAATTAATGGAGCGTAACGGATTGTATATGACTGGACAGCTACGTTACCCGATCGAGCCAATTGTTATGCGTGATGAATATGGGGAAGTACATTTTTACCTTATTCCGTATGCTGATCCTGCCATTATTCGTCATCTCATCGGTGATGAATCGATTCGTTCGCATAATGATGCGATGGCAGCAATCGTAAGTCATATTAAAAGTAATTGGGATCCATCTGCAAGACATATACTTATTGGACATGCCTTTGTTACTCCTTATGGCGAACAAGAGCATAATACAAGCGACTCCGAGCGCCCCTTAGCTATTGGTGGTGCGGAGTATGTAAACGCACAGCTATTACAAGATTTTGACTATGTCGCACTTGGTCATTTGCATCAAGCACATCATGTTGGTACCCCACATATTCGATATGCTGGATCGCTGCTGAAATATTCAATCTCTGAGGAGAATCACTATAAAGGTTATATCGTCGTTAATCTAGCTGGTCAAGAGGTAACGACAGAAAAAATATTACTTGAACCAAGACGAAATATGCGCCGTGTTGTTGGAGCTATTGCTGATATTGAACGGCATTCGATTAATGATGATTACGTCTATGTGACATTAACCGATGAAAATCCCGTACTGTTTCCGATGGAAAAAATTCGAGCGGTCTATCCGAATGCGATGCATGTCGAGCGTATGGCCTCCCAGCGCCGTAATTCAGGGGACAATCAAGTACGGACGACGAGCGTTATGAAACAAGAGCTGAAGCCTCTGGAGCTATTTGCAGCCTTCTATGAAGAGGTGAGAGGTACAGAATTAACTGCTGAGAAGCGGGAACGATTTGCCCAGGCGTATGAACAGATGATGCAGGGGAGTGAGCAATAACGAATGAGACCATTAAAATTAATATTAACGGCATTCGGGCCTTATCGTGAACGTGAGGTTATTGATTTTCTAGAATTACAGGATCATCGCCTCTTCGTAATATCCGGTAATACTGGAGCGGGGAAAACAACGATATTCGATGCGATCTGCTTTGCGTTGTATGGCACTGCTAGTGGAGAAGATCGTGCGGAGATCCGGATGCTGCGAAGTCAATTTGCCGATGATGCAATACATACCTCCGTAGAATTAAGTTTTATGGTAAAAGATAAGCATTATCGCGTATTACGGCAAATGAAGCATCGTAAAGGTAACAATAAAGGTGAGACAGGGGAAAAGATTGAGTTATATGAATTAACGGCTCAAGGAGAAGTACCAGCTGTAGACCGCTTCATAATTCGTGATGTCGATATGAAGCTTGCTAGCATTATGGGACTAACGAAGGATCAATTTAGTCAAATTGTAATGTTGCCGCAAGGAGAATTTCGTAAATTATTAACATCTAGTACGGATAACAAGGAAGATATATTGCGGAAAATATTCCGCACGGAAAGATTCGATCAGCTGGAACAAATTGTTGGTAATCAATATAAGGCGATGCAGGAGAAATTTAGGCAGCAGCAAGGGTCACAGATCAATACGATCTTGCATATTGCGGAGCAGCTGCCATTACGCGAAGACTCAATGCTAGCAGCTACGTTCGCACAGGAGCAACATAATGTGTTCCAAGTGTTAGAAGGATTGCTAGAAGAGCAACTCTATTACGAGGCTGAGCAGCAGCGTCTGGAGGCGCAGAAGATTATCCAAGCTGAGCATCTTTCTGGAGCAAGACGCGAGCTACAAGAAGCTGAGCAAACGAACAGTAAGCTACATGAACATATGCAGAAGCAGCAGGAGCAGCTTAGCCTGCTTGAGCAGCAGACGCATTATGAGGCGGTTCAAATACAAATTCGACGTGGCGAGCAAGCATTATTTGTATCGGCATATGAAGCGCGCTATGATCGAGCTTGTAAGCAGCTTCAAGAGCGTCAATTACATTGTGTACAGCAAAAGAAGCAGCTCGTCGAGATAGAGCAGCGGGCAGCAGATGTGCAGCTGCGTTATGCAAAGCAGGAACAGAAACAGCTGGTAAGAAAGCAAGTAGAATTAGAGATACATGAATTGCAGCAGCTATTACCGATTGTTCAGCAATACGGTCAATCTCAGCAGCAACTAATAGAAGCGCAGCAGGAAGAAAAGCGGAGCAGTCAAACACTTCAAGAGCTAGACGTGTTTGTTCTTCAAGGGAAAGAACAAAGGCTTCAATTACAGCAATTATTGCAACATGTTGATGATTATGGGCAACTATCACTTCAGTTGCAGTCAACGATGAGTGAAGTTGAGCAACAAGGAAAAATAGTAAGTAAAATGTTGGAATATACTAACGAATTACAACAGCTGGAAGGGAAAAAAATCGCGATTCGTGAATATGCACAACTAGCTTTACAGGAGTTGCAGCAGCAGGAGCAATTATGGATTGAAGGTCAAGCTAGTGAGCTTGCTCGTCATCTTCATGACGGTCTTCCTTGCCCAGTATGTGGTAGTGAAGATCATCCGCATAAAGCGAAACCATCAGTGGAGATGCCAACTCGAGCTCAAATCGACGTATGTAAAGCGAATCAATTGAAGCGTGAACAAGAGCTATTATTATGGCAGGCGCAGCGCTCTGCAAAGTATGAGCTATTAGAACAGCAGCTAACTGGTTTGGAATCTTCCTTGCAGCAGGAGCTGAAGGCATTGCTGAAGGGGGATGCACCAGTTGAATTACAACTGCAACAACGATTAGAGAATGAGCAGCAGCAACTGCGTGTAAGCTGGAAGCAATTCAAAGACCAACATGATCAATTACGCAGTAAACTAGAACTTGCAGAGCAGCAGAAGCAGCAATCGCAGCTATTAGAACAGGAGCTTGAGCGCAAGGAGCAACAGAGAGTTCAATATCAAGATAAACTTCAGCAAGCAGTTGTTCATAAGGCGACGCTAAGTACAAAGCTTGAGCAGTTAGAATTGCGTGTACCGGAAGATCTGCGGAACGTTAACAGCTTACAACTGCAATTAGTAGAAAAACAGAAATTACTCGCAACACTTGAGAATGAGTGGAAACTGGTAGTAGAGGAAAAGGCTAAAGTAGAACGGCTATTGGCTGCAGCTACAGCTCAAATGGAGCATACTATGCAAAGCTTAGCTGGCGACGAGCAAGAGCTAACTAGTAGTGATGCGGAATTCAAGCAGAAATTAGTGGAAGCGGGCTTCGCAAGCCAGCATCAATATAGTGCTGCAAAGCTATCGAGAGATGAGCTAGAACTAATGACTTCATCCTATACGGCATATCGTGATCAGCTTACTAGACTAGCTACGCAATTAGAGTGGCTAGAGCAAACGATTGCAGGCAAGCAAATTGTCGACTGTATTCCATTACAAGCGAAGCTAGAACAGCTACAGCAGCAATTTGAAGTACTCATTACAATGGATAGTCAAACCGTTCACTATTTACATGAAATTAAGCAGTATATCATTAAGCTGCAAAGTAATAATGGACAATTACAGGAGCTTGAACAGTCGTTGGCGATTACTGCTGATCTTTATACGACAATAAAGGGCGATAACCCGCTGAAGCTATCTTTCGAACGATATATTCTTATTGATTATTTAGAACAAATTATCGAGATGGCGAATATCCGTCTAGCTTCGCTATCCAATGGGCAGTTCGAACTTAGGCGTAGTGATCGACTAGAAACGCACGGTAAGCAAAGCGGACTTGGGCTTGATGTGTACGATGCCTATACTGGTCAAAATCGTGATGTCAAAACATTATCTGGTGGAGAGAAATTTAATGCTGCATTATGTCTTGCTTTAGGAATGACCGATGTAATTCAATCTCATCAGGGTGGAGTATCGATTGAAATGATGTTTATCGATGAAGGATTCGGTTCACTAGATGAGGAGTCTTTGCAGAAGGCGATTGCTACTTTAATTGATTTACAGCGAGCAGGTCGAATGATAGGAGTCATTTCACATGTTCAAGAATTGAAGGATGCATTACCTGCATGTTTAGAAGTATCGAAAAATCGCGACGGACATTCTCAAACTAGATTTATCGTGAAATAAAGGAAGACTCATCAATCTCTCACAAGGAGAATCGATGAGTCTAACGATACCGTCGCTACTTATAATCCTGATACAACGATTGAAAAGACGAAAAATATAAATCCACCGACTACTAATAGACCATTGAAAATGGTACCTAAAATACCGAAAATTTTACGGCGGTTTTTCATAAATAAACTAATAACTCCAAAGATTAGTCCAATGAAGCCGAAGAATCCTGAACTGAACATTAGCAATACACCAACAATGATCCCGACAAAGGATGGAGGGAACCCACCGTCACTATTCAAAATTAGATTTTCGATATAGGTTGGATCACTCATTAGTTCAAGATCTGTTAAGCTTAATGATGATATACCAGAGAACATAACTATAAGCCCGATAACGATTACGAGTATTGAAACTAATGAGAAGATAAAGCTCGTAATACCAAGACCAGAATGTTTCAAAGGTTGAATGGGACCAGATGGTGGCGCTCCATTCGGATACTGCGAATGATTATACTGCCCAGAAGCAGGATTTCCAGCGGCTGGATCATATGTTTGTGAATACTGTGGTTGATCACCAGTTGGATACGCTGTAGGAGCGGCATTTTGTGCCCCTGCATGTTGAAGCTCTTGTGAAAGGTTCGGATTGAACGTTCCAAATGCTTTGAACGACTTCCCTTGTGGCGGTGTTACTTGTTCCGAATTTTTCTCAGCTGATTGAGAGGGTTGATTGTCGTTACTCGGAGTGGGATTAGATTTTGATTGGTTATTGTCTTCCATAACAAACTCCTTAAACTTTTTTATTTTCTTCTGTTAACGAAACTTCTCGTAAATAAAAAGTAGCATCGAAAGCATAAGCTTTAAACTAGTTTTTACTATTATACAATAAAAATGAACAGGATGATGATAATGTTTAGAAAGTACTTTTTAATTGGGGCAATATTTGCAGCAATTGCAATAGCACTCGGGGCATTTGGCGCACATGGATTAAAGGAAATTGTGTCTGAAAGGATGCTGCAAAATTTTGAGACAGGTGTTCGTTATCAAATGTATGGTGCTTTAGGGCTAATGCTTATTGCACTCGCATCTACAGTAGTAAAAGATTATAAGAAGCTTGCTACCGGGGCAATGTTAATTGTCGTTGGAATGATTATATTCAGTGGTAGTTTGTATATAATGGCTTTAACTGGTGCGACGAAACTTGGCGCAATTACACCAATTGGTGGTGTGTTACTTATAGCGGGATGGAGTTTTGTCGTATGGGGAATTGTAGTAAATAAGGCAGACTAACAATTTTTTCTAGGTTATTTGACATATTTCGATTATAATGATGTATGTAGTGTGCTTATTAATATAAATCCACAGCAAGATGAATTGAGGGATTACAGTTGTTGAAGCGAAAACAGTTTAATTGGTTGGAGCCTTCGCTAGTTTCAGGCTATCTCATTGTTCTTTCCTTTGCTTGGATAGTCATCGCGATGTTTGGTGTAAATACGCTGAAATATCAAGTTATACTTGGCACAGTCGGAGCAGTTCTAATTACGACTGCGATTGTACTGCTGCTTCGCTCTAGAAGAATAACATCAACTAGAAACTTTCATGAATCAATTGTAAGTACACTGTTTCAATCTAATGCCGTTGCATTAACTTTAATTAATCATGACGGAAATATTATTGAATTGAACGATACTTCCGCACATATGCTTGGTTATGAACGAATTGAAGAATTAATTGGGAAACCAATTATGGATGTTATTGAGCAATCCAGCCAAGAATCCGTAATGGAAGCATTAGAAAAGGTTAAAGAAGGACAAATAGAAAAACTTAATATTCATGTTTTGCATCGATCGTCATTCCCTTTAGAAATTCAAATTAGCTGTGAGCCTGTTATCCAACATAGGAAAGTTATTGGTTCCTTAATTGTTAGTCATGATCTGAGTGATCATAAACGGAATTTAGAACGTATTCGCTATATGGCTTATTACGATGATATGACTGGTCTACCGAATCGTACATTATTTCAAATTAAATTAGATGAATGGCTAATGCGAGCAAAAGAAGATCAGCAGATGCTAAGTGTGTGTTACATAGATCTTGATAATTTCAAACTTGTAAATGCTTCATTTGGAAGAGAGTATGCTGATCTGATGCTGCTACAAATGGCGGATCGATTGAATCGATTATTAACTCCTAATGACGTTGTAGCAAGATTAGAAGGTGATGCTTTTGCATTGCTTCTAAATGAAATTGATAGTATCGATCAATTAATAGTAAGATCACAGCATATTCTAGATACTATTAGTGAACCGTATGATTTGAAGGGTGTACCTGTACATATGGGCGCAAGTATGGGAATTGCCTTGAATCTTGATCCGAGCGATGATGGTTTTTCAATTTTCAAAAAAGCTGATATGGCATTAGTTAAGGTTAAGGAATCTTCGGGAGGTCATATTCTTATTTACTCCGAAGAGTGGAATAATTCCTCATATGAACGATTAAAATTACAGCATGAAATTCATCGCGCCTTACAGCGTAATGAGTTCGAGCTATATTATCAGCCTCAATATGATGTTATTCATGGTCGTATTGTCGGAGGGGAAGCTTTAATTCGTTGGAATCATCCGACTAAAGGATTGCTATCCCCGATCCACTTTATACCGCTAGCGGAAGAAAGTGGATTGATAGTTCCGATTGGTGAATGGGTTATTAGAGAAGCTTGTCGTCAAAATAAAGAATGGCTGGACGCTGGATTACCAATCGTTCCAGTTGCCGTGAATTTATCGATAAGACAATTTGTGCGAAACGAGATGGATTTACAGATTAAGAAAATTCTTGAGGAAACACAATTACCATCTCAATATCTGGACATAGAAATTACGGAATCAATGAGCATTGATATGAACGAGATGAATCGTAAGTTAATTGCGATAAGCGAACTAGGTGTTGGCATTAGTGTTGATGATTTTGGTACGGGCTATAGCTCATTTCATTATTTGAAGTCATTTCCAATTACTCGTTTGAAAATTGATCGTTCGTTTGTTACTGACATTTTGAATGAACAAAGTCATGCGGAAATTGTATCGGCAATCATTGCAATGGCACATAAATTGAATTTGCAAGTGATCGCAGAAGGGGTAGAAACGACTGAACAGCTAGATTTTCTTCGCACACTGCAATGTGATGAGATGCAAGGTTATTTGAAAAGCCCACCTGTGCCGGGACAATTCTTCAAAGACTTATTAGTTGCTGTATAGTTATTATAGAAACAGCCTATCGAGTAGCAAATACGCTACTTAATAGGCTGTTTTTGAATTACCTCTTCTAATTTAAAGTTCAAAAAGCGGACTTTCAGAACCGAGAAGATGGAGTGCTACTTGAGAAAGGCGGAAGCGCAAGTGTACGTGTTTGGTACACGCGAACCTACAATGTTTCTGCAAGAAACATACATCGGAAGCTTACCCTATACTTTCCAAGTTCGCTTCATATTCGATGTGGACTATGCTACGTCAGTATAATCATCGTTATCAAATTCTTCTTTTTGAACTACCTCTATTAAACTTCTATGAAGTCTTCAATTTCATTCAACCGGAAAGTATACACTTGTTTTTCATCGACATGGTATATGGTAACGATTTGATCGGTTTCATCGATATTGATAACTCGACAAGGGATGCTTAACTTTATACCTAGTCCGCGATTTACGATAAGTCGTACTAGTTTATTGTGATCTTTGCATTGTCTAAATGCTTCGAGTCCTAATTCGTATTCATTGGATTCAACAGTGACAGCAATTGGTTTCGTTGTTTTTGCTTTTGCTTTTCGCGCTGCTATTACGTCACCTAGCTCAATGCCAGAAGTGATTTTATAATCTAAAAAATTAGCTTTGTTCAATTGTTCGATCAATTGTTGTAACGCGATTGCATGATGCTCATTCTCAATTAAAATTTCAACATTATATAGAAATGAATTTTGTTTATTTAATGTCATATTAACTCCCTCCGCGTCACGTGATTGTTCTACTATATCATGATTTAATGTATTTCTATAGTCTAACTTAAATGGTATCAATAAAAAAGTGTTGAGTAAAAAGTCCTTGTTTTCAAAGTTATTTTGTTAATAAATGAACCTCTAGTAATAGTTTATGCAGTATTACAGGAAATAATATATGTTTATTAGGCATATGCTATATAGGTTGTTCACTTACAAGCAAATGATGCATATAGTAACATACATTAACAAATCCAATAAACTACGAGAGGTGCATTCGAGATGATGAAGATGATACCGTTTCAATTGCGTAGTGGTGCGACAGTTATTGGTACGGAAGTAAAGTTACCAAAAACGACGTTATTATCCGTTTCTACAGATAAAGGCTATATAATGTGTGGAGCACTTGATGTGAGTTTACTGAATAATAAGCTTAAAGATCGAGCAATTATTGCAGGACGTGCTGTAGGCGTGCGGACCTTGGATGAACTTATGGAAGCCCCTTTAGAATCGATAACGGATGCAGCAGGAGCACTAGGAATAACAGTAGGAATGAAAGGGAAAGATGCGCTGGAAAAGATGTTATAGTAGCAAATACAATAGCACGACATGATTACGAAACATAGTCATGTCGTGCTATTAGGGTAATGGATTAATATCTAATCATATGATCAAAATTGGTAATTAGAAGAAATAACCAATCGCTTCCATGTAATAATATTGCTTTCATAGATTGTTACAGTAATATATATAATTTATTAATATAGTGAAAACAATCTCTTAATTATTGTTGATTATACTTAACTAGAATCATACATATTAGGAGCTGAGAAGATTGAAGAAGATATACAATTTTATTTCTAGTTTAATGGTAGTCGTAATTGCACTATCAATGCTACAACCCGCTATTAACGTAAATGCGGCAATGCCAGTCACTCCTAGTTGGAGCTATGGTGAAGTTGTTGATATGAGACAAAGTGATCTCGGATTTGGAGCTACATATACTTGGATGGATATGGATGTTGAGGATTCAGTACAGAAAGTACATACGGTAGAGTTTGATCCAACGAATTCTAATCTTAAATTAGTTAGTGCTACAAAAAATGGTCATGTGTCAGGTATGAAGCGACTTTCAGAAATGGCTAATTATGTTGATGCTGAAGGTAGTCGTGTTATTGCAGGTATTAATGGTGACTTCTATGAAATCTCAGGTAAGGCAACGGGAGTGCCCTCAGGTATTTTTATGGCAGATGGTGAAATATTGATCAGTCCTCAAAGCAGCTATGCATTTGGTATGACTGCTGCTGGAGAATCAGTGTATGGCACTGTTTCATTAAATAGATCAATTACGATAAATGGGACAGATACAGAATTAACTAGTTTGAATCGCTATCGTGATACGAATCAACTAGTAATGTTTACAAACAGATATGGCGCTTCAACGGGTGCATCTACCCAAGGTGTTGAAGTTGTGCTTGATATTGTTTCGGGTGAAGTAGCGAGTGGATCAGATCTGGTTATGACAGTATCTGAAGTGAAAATAGGTCAAGGTAATACGAAATTATCTGATGATCAAGTTGTATTATCGGCGTCTGGCGATAAAACTTCAATTATTGAAGCTTTGCAAGTAGGACAAGAGGTAACAGCAACTTTTGAATTATCAAGCAATTTTGCGGATGTAACGACTGCAATTGGAGGCAATGGACCACTTGTAGATAATGGAATTGCACAAAATGTAGGTCCTGAAGGAGTTCATCCGCGTACTGCAATTGGTACGAAAGAAGATGGAACGATCGTGTTTTTCGAGGTGGATGGTCGTCAGCCTGGATTAAGTGAAGGTCTTGAAATGATGCAGGTTGCTAACTTGATGATTGAGATGGGTGTTGTTCAAGCGATGAATTTGGACGGCGGTGGTTCCTCAACAATTATTGCGAAGCTTCCCGGTCAACAACAAGCGACTATGATTAACTCAGGCTCAGATGGATATGAGCGTAGTATTGGTAATGGTCTCTTACTAGTCAATACTGCTCCTGAATTAGAAACTGCGTCTTCAATTGCAGTTACACCTAGCGTGGAACGTGTTCTTGTAGGCTCTACTATTACATTTGCAGGAGCAGGACTTGATGCGAACTATCATTCAGCTAGTCTTGCTACAGGACTAGAATGGTCAGTAGATGAAGCTTTCGGAACGATTAATAATGCTGGTCAATTTACTGCGAGTCAGCAAGCAGGGGAAGCAACGATTCATGTAGCAGATGCTGATATTACTGGCGAAGCGACAGTCGAAGTTATAGATACATTAACAGCGTTACATTTCCCGGATGACGAGAAAACATATTCTTCAGGTGAAATGGTTCAGCTAAATGTTAAAGCAACACGCGATGGTCAAGTGGTGGCCGCGAGTAATGATGATCTATTATGGAGCGTTACAGGAAATATAGGTACAGTAGATGACAATGGCATATTCACTGCAACATCTGAAACAGGTCAAGCTGGATCAATCCAAGTTAGCTTCGGAGATGTAACAGATTCATTCGTAGTTAATGTCGGAATTCCACCGGTCATTTTAGAAGGTTTTGAGAATGGCATTGGTAATTATGTAGCTGCAGCAGATCGTGCAAATTCATATGCAATTGATTTGATTACAGATCAAGATTTCGTGCGAAATGGGGATGCAGCAGTAAAGTTATCTTATGATTTTACAGGCAGAGAGTCTACTTCAGGTGCTTATCTACAATCAAAAGATGTCGATACTAGAATTGCAATACCTGGCTATCATGAAAAAATTGGAATGTGGGTCTATGGTGATGGTAAAGGACATTGGCTACGAGCTCAGCTGCGCGATGGTAGCAATGCTGCCTTTCAAATAGACTTTACAGATGGGACAAAGGGTGTTGACTGGATTGGCTGGAAGTATGTTGAAGCGCCAGTTCCGGCAGGACGTGCGTTACCGTTGTCAATTGAGAAACCCGTTCGATATATGGAGACAAGTTCTGCGAAGAAAGATGCCGGTGCTATTTATATCGATGATATTACAGTTACGTATGGCCCAGTTGAAGGTATTGATTATGACGAGCCAGAAATTGTATCGTTCTCTCCAGCAGAAGCTGCAATGGTTAATACAGCTACGCCAGCCATTAAAATTACAGCACAGGATGCCGGTTATGATGCAGCAACTCATCCAGGAACTACATTGATAGATCCTGAAAAGACTCGTCTATATGTGGATGGCGTTCTAGTAACACATGGCTTCTATCCACCTAAAGGTGAAATTAGTTATGTACCGACAGAGCCATTAAGCGAAGGTAATCATACGGTGAAAGTTGCTGTTCGTGATTTGACGGGTAATCAAACGATCAAAGAATGGAGCTTCAAAGTTAATCTAGGATCTCCGTACTACGAATATACGACAGAAGATGCTGTATATACAGGTCAAACGTATTCATTGGATATTAATGCTAAGGAAGCAGATGAACTAGCAGCTGGTCAGTTGGAGTTTAGCTATAAGCCAAACGCAATGGACAATATTAAATTTCTTCCAAATAGTAAACTAGCAAGTAGTATGGTAGATTTCACTGTTGATGAGATAAATGGACTGCTGACATTGACATTAAGCGATCTTGCAGCTGCTAAGCTTTCGGCTACAGATACAATCGGTAGTATATCTTATCGCATCAATTCAGATTATTTGGGTCCTTATACGTTAGCAGAATTACGTGCTAATCCGAAAAAATCAATACAGCTAAAAGTGGTTAATGGGATCGTTGAAACGGCAACGAAATCGGATATTAATTATAAAGGTGACACATTTAATCTGGATGTGCAAAGTAAATATGAGCTAACTTGGGATCATTATGCAACTTCAAAAGGCGAGCCTGCGGTATTTACAATTGTAGATAAAGTGAGTCAAGAGCCGATAGAGGGCGTACAGATGCTGTTCAATGGCACACTTGTTGCTGCCACTTCAGATGTTAATGGTCAACTTGTATCTAATGAAGTAACTACGGCGTCAGGTACGTACAATATACAAGCGATGAAGGATAATAACTATAGTCCAATGATGTCATTCGTCGTAGCACCATCTGCAGGAACAGCTGCTCCAATGCATATCAATGTGACATTCGGTAATGAAGCGACAACTGATCGCAATATATCTTGGAAAACAAGTGCAGATGCGAAATCTACTGTAGTAGAGCTTGTGGAACAATTAGAGTTTACAGACTTTACAGCAGATAATGTATTAAAAGTAGAAGGTACGAATTATTTATATACAACTGCTAATGATGGCACAGTACGAATTCACCAAGCAGAATTAACTGGACTAAAACCAGGTACTGAATATGTATATCGTGTAGGCGATGGAGCTGATCATGTAAGTAGCTCTGGTCAATTCAAAACAACTGGAGTGGAGCAGGATTCAGCTAAGTTTTTATTCTTTGGTGATTCACAAGCTGCTAATGCCGCTGGGTTCGATCTTTGGGGTGCAGTAGTAGATAAAGCAGTAACGGGTACTCCGCTAGCAGATGTAGATATGATCGTTCATGCTGGTGATATGGTCGATAGCGGCTACGAGCTTGAGCAATGGGACTGGTGGTTCAATGCTGTACAAAGCGAGCTAATGAGCACAACTTTAGTTCCGATTATCGGAAACCACGAAGTATATGGGGATAATGGCTCTGGCGATTATTTGGCCCAATTCAATAATCCAGATAGCGAGCTTACATTAACAAACGGCACTTCATTCTCTTATGATATTGCCGATTCTCACTTTGTAGTGTTGAATACAGAGATGGGAACGGAAGGGATTATTGAACAAGCAGCATGGTTAGATAAAGATTTGGCGAAAAGTGATGCAACATCGACAATTGTCTTCTTCCATCAAGGACCCTATGGAAGTACGTATCAGAACAATGATGTACAAAAATATTGGGTTCCGATTTTTGATCAATACGGTGTTGATCTTGTTATGAATGGGCATGATCATATTTATCTTCGTACTTATAATATGAATGGTGGCGAGATCGTCGACAACAATGAACAAGGAACGATGTATTTGATTGGTGGTTCTTCGGGTCCTAAGTTCTATGGCTTGACTCCTTATTATTGGCAAGATGTTGTATATGAGGAGAATACACAAATTTATACAGAAGTATTGTCTGATGCTGAAGGTATTCAAGTCGTTGTGAAAAACGTTGCAGGGGAAGTATTAGATGAGTTTATGTTATCCAGTGATAAAAAACCAGCACCTAAACCTGATCCAAAACCTACTCCGAATCCAGGTACAGGTACTGACACCGGCACGATTGAAGTTCCGGAAGCTGGTGAAGTAGGTATATTAATAATTACAGCTGAACAATTAACTTCAACTGATAATGAACAGATTGTTATTACTACGAGGGATAAAGTAACAGCGATAGTATTACCTGCGAGTGCAGCGGCGTTACTTAATGGCAAAAGCCTTCAAGTGAACACTGATCTTTGGACAATAGGCATTCCAAGTGACGTATATTCAACTTGGAGCCAATCAACTTCTACTATTCAAGTACAAGTAGTAAATGAGACTGAACAGGGGCAGCAACTTGCAGCTGTAGCTGGAAATAGAGCGAATGCACAAGTCACGGCAATAAGTAATGTATTTGAAGTTAAAGTAATGGATGCCGCAAACAAACTAGTGAGCGATCAATCTAATAAGGTAACTCTTGCTATTCCGCTAGCTATAGAGCAGCAAACTGCAACTGTAGCGCTGTATGAGGTTCAAGCGGATGGTACATTAATGTACGTTTCAAGTACAATTGTAGATAATAAACTGCAAGCAGAAGTACAAGCGAATACTCAATATATTATTGTAAACTTTGATAAACAGTTTGATGATGTAGCGACTGATTATTGGGCAAATGAATATATTAAAGAATTAGTGGCAAAAGGAATTATTCAAGGAATTTCATTAGACAAATTTGCACCTCAGCAAGAAGTAACTCGTGCAGAATTTACAACGATGCTTGCACGTATGCTTGGTCTTGAAGCTAGTGGCGCAACTACCTTCGATGATATAGTGGACAATAGCTGGTATGCAACTGCAATCTCAGCAGCAGTTGAAGCGGGCATTGTAAATGGAAAATCAAGCTCAATGTTTGCACCTAATGATAATATCGAGCGTCAAGAAATGGCAGTTATGATTGCTAGAGCTTATCAATATGCTCAAGGTCAATTATTAACGGGTGTAGAAGCTCCATTCGCGGATATGGATAAAGCCGCAGGGTGGGCAGTCGCATCGATTAATGCAGTGTATGGCTCAGGATTCATTAATGGCAAATCTGCCACCCAATTTGATCCAAAAGGGTTAGGAACACGTGCTGAAGCTGCCAAGCTGATGCAGAAGCTATTACAAGCAATGAAATAATTCTTTCGTATGAAGAACGCGATGATCGCTTTAAAGCATCCGCCTCGCTACTCTCCTACAAAAACAGATGAACAAAAAAAGTTGGACGGAAAACATCGCGTTTTCCGTCCAACTTTCATTTTAGGGGTTGATTGGATAGCCCCTTTGTTTTTACAAAATTTCAGTCACGCTTAGTTCTCTGCTAATCATTACTGTTTCGGTATCTCAATCGCACCCATGAACAGGATCGTATCACTTGGCTCATTCATGATTGTAAAGAAGAAGGGGCGGTTGACGGTCATGTTGAAAAAGTTATCGGGCTCCGTTCTCGCTGATGTTATTGCTGCTTCTACGCTTGTCACTGCAGCAGCTTCTGTACCGATTTCGTTCACTTCAATAAACGATTTATGTTTGACTGAATCAATATAAACTTTGAACGGACCTGTAATCATATTATTAAAATCTGCTTTTGATGATTCGAATGGAGCGGTCATGCCGAGTGATTTCAAGGCATCATTTAACGTTGCTTCATATTCTAACTTAAAGCGAGGCATTTGGAATGATCCTTTAGACATTTTGAATTGAGCCATCCAGCTATTCCAATTATCCATTGTAAGCATACTGTGAAACTTAGTTAAGTCACTGTCTTCAGCAGGTAAAAAGATAAGCATACTCAAATGTTCCTCTTTCCCATAAGGAAGGCGAATCGCCTGAAATAGTTCGTTTTCTAAATAATCATAACTCCCTGATTGCGACATCAATGGATGCTGTATCGTCGTCCCATCGCTTAGATGAAATTCTTGATCTGAAGTTAATTTTTCGTTGAAGGACTGAGTCCAATCTCCTTTAAAATAAATCGCATTTATTAGAAAAAGAATCGTATCCTCACTTATTGGTCCCTTGATGATTTCCTTTATTTTCCCTTTCGTATTTTGATCAACCCATTTATTAATCGTATTGGCTGCATTAGAATTACTAAAATCCAAAATGTTTGCTTCTGCATTATAAAAATTTTTATTTCTTTGCATAAAATCCTCGTTGAATTCCAAACCTTTCCGAGACCACAGAGAATTTGCGATTGAAAGCTCTACATTTGGATCAGAGGCATTAATGATTTTTTCTAAAGTAGCATAACCCTTATTTACTTCCTCCACTGTCATGCCATCAAGTTGAAGAATGTTAGCCATATTTTCCTTAGTCTCGCCATCTGCTCCATTGTAGGTCATCGCTAAAGCTAGACTAATACTAAGCGGCGAAATGAACACATTTTCTTCACTCGCATGATTTCCAAGTGCTTGGTATATATTCAATGCAAATTGTTGATTAGCGGTAATGAGCTGTTGATCTAACATTTCTAAAATCTCACTAAGCTCTTGGCTTGAATGTTCAATATGGTCGTCCTGTTCTTTATCTGGTCTATATTTTGGGTTGCCACAGGCTGACATGAGCACAAATACGACCAAACATCCTATTACTATTAATTTTTTCATGAAAAACATCCCCTTTTACTTCTGATATCATGACATTGTCTTATAAGAAACCAACGAACTTGGAACGCAGGCTGATCAACAACAATTGTCACTATAATATCTACAGACGGTAAAAGAAAACTTTAGTTGCACATTCTTCCATTTCTTATTCTTTAAATTGGCCACTCCTCATTATTTACCGCGCTTGGTTCCACTAAGTAGTCTTTATCATTTCATAGGCTAATGACTGTACAGCAGACTTTAGATATCGATAATAGCTTTTGATCGGTATGTTCAAATGTTCTGACACAACTTCATGTGTACCCATCTTCTTAATATAGGCATGCTGTAAAATGAGATAGTAACGTCGTTCCTCCACACTTCCTTCGCGAAAGACTTGTAAACTAAGACTTATATTATGTTGAATGAGCTGAGCGATAGCTGCTACTTCCATATTTGATGTGGATTGTTGTAATAATGGCTGCAGCGTATTAACAATGTCCGGACAAAGTGGCAGGTCCGTGAACATGAAGAAGCTTCCACTTCGGATTCAGCGTGGACTGTGTGATGATTTCAACTTCTTTTTCCCGTCCAACAAACAATGCTTTCTGCTGGTCAAACAAAAGGCTGCCAATATTCAAAGGTCTCACACCTCCTAATTTTTCAATGCTCATTACAACAATGGGGAATTAATGACCGAATCTTTTCTTTTTGAAGATTATATCATAATCATTGTGTTCGTCAACGCGACCTTTGAGTGAAAATTGAGAGCGTTTTGGCATATTATTTGAGAGTAGAAATAACGTACGATAACAGCAATTATAGTGGGTGAAGTTGAATGTGACAAACAACAAGCTCGGTGTCTTTTATTAAAGCGGTTGCGAGAACATAATTTATGATGGGAGAGGGTGAGAGTTTTGAAAGACATGAGGGGCCGACAGGAACGAAAGGGAAAACGGAAACGGGATTGGATCAAAATATAGCTGGGTTATTATGTTATGTGCTAGGTTTTATTACAGGGATTATATTTTTGCTGCTTGAAAAGAATAATCGTTTCGTACGCTTCCATGCGCTGCAATCGATATTTTTATCTGTAGCTATTGTTATTTTGAATATTTTATTGAATCTGATTCCCGTACTAGGTGTATTATTGGACTCTATTATAAGTCTAGCTTCCCTAGTATTATGGATTGTTCTGCTAGTGAAGGCTTATCAAGGTCAATGGTTTAAGCTACCGATTATAGGTGATATGGCAGAAAAACAGCTTAAATAAGGTGTTATAACAATGTTTTAGTATATAATTTAGAAAGGACTGTTAATGCCGATGAAACGGATAGTATATACTGTATTCGCATTTATTATTGGTTTAACCGCATTTAGTTTAAATGGAGAGTATACTTCTTCTGCTGCAAAGGAGATTCATGTGTACTTTGAAGGCAAGCAGCTTACCTTTGATGATACTGATCCGATGATGATAGATTCCCGTACGATGGTTCCATTCCGCAAAATATTTGAAACACTTGGCTTTGATGTTGAATGGATTGGTGGAAAAACGCAAAAGGCTATCGGTAAAAAAGCAGGTTTAACGATAGAGCTAACGATTAATAGCAATAAAGCTGTCGTCAATGGAAAAACGATTGAATTGGATGTGCCCGCACAGCTGCATCAAGGAAGAACACTTGTTCCATTGCGATTTTTATCAGAAAATAGTGGATACCATGTATACTTTTCCAGTGGCGGTAGCAGCTATATTGTCGGTATTGGCAGTACGGAGCAATTGGCAAATCCAGGTGTGAAAGAAACAACGCCTGCCCCATCTCCATCTACTGGTAAAGTTGAATCTTATATAGTTAAAGGACGCATCGTCAATGCGCAAGGTGAGCCACTTCCGTACGTGGAGGTGTATGCTGACAATACATTTCTATACGATAGCCATATTCTCGGAGTTACAGATGAAAAAGGGTATTATCGTCTGAGAATACCAGAACTCAATTTTTCATACCGAATGGGAGCGAAGCTAGAGACGAATTATGGTGGGAAAACGACTTACTTCTACATGGAGCCAGTCCCGAATCATCCGTTCATAGGAAGCGATGGTGCGGTGCGAGATTTCGTACTTGATATAAATAAAGGGGAGATTGAGCTGCATAGCTGGGATAGTGTCTTCCCAGAAGATGAAAATGCACCATGGCTTGATATTGAAGATGTGGAGCTTACTTTAAAACCTGTTGGTAAATTAGTGGATGGTAGCACAGGTCGCACGATAACAAATTTTCCAATCCATCAAGATGGTGTTCGTCTAATGGAGATACCAGTTGGCACCTATGAGGTAACTGCTGTATGGAAGCCGAAAGGCTATAAGAGCGTTCCATTGCTCGTCAGTCTTCGCGATCCTGAGGAATATAAAGAGCGGATCACGATTACATTTGACAACCCATTCGGTCATCATTATTTGGCTAAGGTGGAAGTTAAGTTTCCTGAATAGTTCAAAACGCGTAGCTCTATTATAGTTAGGCAAAGCAGCTTAATATAAAGTCTGTTAATGACCTTGTGAATATTCCTCAAGGTCATTTTCAATTTGCATATAGACTCAGCATTTCTTTCCTTATTTATTCTGGATCATTTATGTTTGTGTAGGCGTGAAGTAGTACAGCAAAAACAGACGAACAAAAAAAGTTGGACGGAAAACATCACGTTTTCCGTCCAACTTTCATTTTATGGGCTTATTGGATAGCCCCTTTTCTATTGGAACCTAATATTAGTTACTGAATAGTTTACGAAGATTTTCTTCATAAGGTGCAGTTATAATACCTTTTTCAGTAATAATACCCGTTACATACTCATTAGGAGTAATATCGAATGCAGGATTGAATACTTTGACTCCTTTAGGCGCAGTACGCTTACCGAAGCCTTCTGTAACCTCTTCAGCTGGACGTTCTTCAATCGGAATTTCACTACCAGTAGGTGTGTTTAAGTCGATTGTAGAAAGTGGGCAAGCGACATAGAAAGGAATGCCATGTGCCTTAGCTAGAACTGCTACACTATACGTACCAATTTTGTTAGCTACGTCTCCGTTAGCGGCTACGCGGTCAGTACCTACGATTACAGCATCAACCCAGCCTTTAGACATCACCATACCAGCCATATTGTCGCAAATAAGTGTTACGTCAATACCAGCTTCATGCAATTCAAATGCTGTTAAGCGAGCGCCTTGCAGTACTGGACGAGTTTCATCAGCGAATACGCGAAGGTTCATGCCACGCTCTTTGGCAAGGTAGAAAGGAGCTAGTGCTGTACCGTATTTTGCAGTAGCTAGTCCACCAGCATTACAGTGTGTAAGTACACCCATATCTTCTTTGAATAGAGATAGTGCATATTCACCAATTTGACGATTCGTCTCTTCATCTTGCGTTTGAATCGCAATTGCTTCTGTTTCAAGTGCAGTTTTGCAATCTGCAAGCGAGAAGCCTTGTGCGATATATTGATCGGCTGCTGCTGTCATACGGTCTAATGCCCAAAATAAATTAACCGCAGTTGGGCGTGAAGTTGCCAAATATTTTGCTGATTCGTGTACTGCTGTAATCCACTGTTCGGAAGTATCGGCATGCTGACTTGCAATTACAACGCCATATGCTGCAGCGATACCGATCGCCGGAGCACCACGAACTTGCATAGATTGAATGGATTCCCAAACACTCTCTTGTGTCGTTAGTAATAAGTAAACAATTTCTTCAGGAAGTAGACGTTGATCAAGTAGATCAATCGCTCCATCTTTCCAAATTACAGATTGTAGTCCAACATATTTTTCAGTCATTATTATAATTCCTCTCTACTTATGTTCTGTTCTATATCTCTAGTTGCTTTTTGAACTACCTCTATTAACGATTTGAACGAGCTCATCAATTGATTGTATCTGGCGATTACGCAAAATCAATTCTGTACCAATTGCTAAAGCTTTACGTTGTGCAATGTTACGCGTAGCATCTTCTGGAATACGATCAATGTCAGCGACATGAGCAAGTCCAACAATGCGACGTACTATTTTCGCACCGGCAAAGCCTACAGTATCTTGAAGTAAATGTTGCATATAGTATGCCTTGTATCCATTAGCTTCATTAGCGATACGGTCAACACCATGCTCATTCCAAAGTGTTAAAAATTTATCTTGGAATTGATTCCAAATGGAAACAAGCGTATCAAGTAAATTTTTGCGGAAAGCATCACGTTTATTTTCATCAGCAATCCAATGTTCTTGTCCAGCATAATTCAATATTAAGTTAGCGAACAGTGCACCGATATCAAAGCCCATTGGACCATAATATGCGAATTCAGGGTCGATAACTTTAGTAGAATCTTGCTTAATGAAGATACTACCGGTATGAAGATCACCGTGAAGTAATGCTTCTGCCTTCGTAAGGAATTTCTCCCTTAGAATAGCAACTTCAAGATGAAGCTGATCATTGCTGCGTAATGCTGCTGCCGCGTCTTCAATAGCATCCTCGTAGTTATTGTTAGAGGATACTGTGTACGGATCATCAAAAATTAAATCTTCCGTAATTTTGCATAGATCAGGATTAATAAAGTTTTTTACTTGAAGCTTTTTGTCCTGCTGATTCATACCAAGATCTGATGTAAGGAAAAGAGTATTAGCCATAAATGTTGAAATATGATCTGCGAACAATGGATATTGATTACCGTCAATTAATCCTTGACGCATAATAACATGATCACTCAAATCCTCCATAATGGTAAGCGATAGCTCTGCATCGTATTGATATACTTGAGGTACTAATCCAGTAGCAAGCTTCCCTTCAAGGATTAATTTTTCACTTTCGATACGGGCACGGTCAAGTGACAGCGGCCAAGATTCGCCAACGACTTTAGCATATGGAAGTGCTTGTTTCATAATTAAGCCCTTGCCACTTACGTCATCTGTAATATGAAAAACGAGGTTTAAGTTTCCATCGCCAATTTCTTTACAATTCAAAGCAGCATCCGCAGGGAAAAATTGTTCAATACTGCGAGCAATTTCAATGGCTTCATGCTCTGTTAAAGGATGATATGTTGACATACCGTCCACCTCCATTATCAATATCGTTCATACATCATAACTTATAGTATAATAGATATTGCTACTGCGTGGAATAAGTAATTAATAATTCCCAGTGAATTTATATGATTTTTAATCGTTTTTGCAGCATGAGAAATTAAAGGGGGCAATATTAATGAGTACAACAGCCAATACATCTGTTGCTTTAAAGGAATGGGCGGTTACGGTGGGAGCCTTATTGCAAGGAGAGTTAATATTTGTAATGCGAAAAGGTGGAATTGTCGAAGAGACGCGAGATTTTGAACTTATTTCTCCACAATTCTACTTAATGCCTGCTTATGAGCATCAAAAGGAGCATCTGCTTAAGGAAGCCTTTCAAGGGAGAATAGCGGCTACGATGACCCAGTGGTCGCCTACGCAATCATATATGAAGCTTGAGGGATATGCTAAAGTTGTTGAAGATATTGAAATTACGAGTGAAGAGCAGCTTCAAGCACTGCGCGATTTACATATATGGACTGACGAATTTACAACAGAACGACTAAAATGGAAGAAGAAAAATCCGCTGCATCTACTAATTATGCGGGTGTATCGATTGGAAAAACCAGCACTGCCGCCAATGCGTACGCCTTATATGGGCTGTAAATCATGGGTGAAGATTGAAGATGAGCTAAAGGCAAGTAATTTAGAGCCAGTTCTGACGGACGAGAAGTTTGAGCAGAAGTACAATGAAATTAAAGCAGCGCTTAATAATGTATAGTTCAAAACAGTCGCATCTGATAAAGATGATTGGTTTCGTCGAATAGAGGTATAAATAGGCATAAGAACGATGACTCATTGATTTATAACTAAAACTACATTATAATGATTATTGAGAATCAATGAGAATCAATAAACTTTTATTATACTAATAACCTTTGGAGGGATAGAATATTATGTCGACGCATTTTGTCATCGATGGTCTTAAAGCAGAGATCGAAGGAAAAGAAATTCTTAAAGGAATCAACCTTGAAATTAAAGGTGGAGAAATCCATGCAATAATGGGACCTAACGGTACTGGTAAATCAACGTTAGCTTCTGCTTTGATGGGACATCCGAAATATGAAGTAACTGGTGGTTCAGTTTCATTTGATGGTGAAGACGTACTTGAAATGGCTGTTGATGAGCGCGCTCGTGCAGGTATGTTTCTTGGAATGCAATATCCATCAGAAATTTCTGGAGTAACAAACTCCGACTTCCTACGTAGTGCAATTAATTCTCGTCGTGAAGAAGGAAGTGAAATTTCACTTATTAGATTTATCCGTCAAATGGAAGCAAAAATGAAAGAACTTGAGATGAACCCTGAGTTCGCTCACCGTTACTTGAACGAAGGCTTCTCTGGTGGTGAGAAGAAACGTAACGAAATTCTGCAAATGATGCTGCTTGACCCCAAATTAGTTATTCTTGATGAAATTGACTCAGGTCTTGATATTGATGCACTTCGTATCGTGGCAACTGGCGTTAACGCTATGCGTTCTGAGGATCGTGGTTTCCTAATTATTACGCATTATCAACGTCTGCTTGACTATGTTACTCCTGACTATGTACACGTAATGATGCAAGGTCGCATCGTGAAATCCGGTGGACCTGAACTTGCACAACGTCTTGAAAAAGATGGATATGATTGGATTAAAGAAGAACTTGGCATTACTGATGAAACGGTTGGCCAGGCCTAATCGGACCGGACAAGGAGGCATTTGCAATGACTACACAATTAACTTCTCCAACCGATCGTCAATCTACGGAGAAACTAGCACATAGTAAGGGTGAACCTAGCTGGCTAGTGGAGCTTCGTGGTCAAGGTGCTGAATTATCAGCAACGTTACCATGGCCGAAGATTGAAAAGGTGAAAATAGAGCGTTGGAATCTTACGGCGGTTGGACAAAATGAAACAACAACAGCAGTAAACGCTGTTAGCGAGCTACCTGCATCTGTGCAAGAATTGATTGCTGAAGGAACAGAAAACTTACTTGTTCAGAAAAATAGTGGCGTAGTATTGTCGCAACTATCTGCTGAATTAGCTAGCAAAGGTGTTATCTTCACTGATCTTGAAACAGCATGCAAGGAGCATGGTGAGCTAGTGCAACAATATCTATTCCAAGCGGTAAAGGTAGATGAGGATAAGCTGACAGCTTTGAATGCTGCTTTATGGAATGGTGGCGTATTCGTATACGTGCCGAAAAATGTTGAAGTTGAACTTCCACTTCAAGCGATTCTTTATAATGATAATGCAGAAGCTACTTTTGCACCTCGTATTTTAATCGTTGCTGATGAGAATAGCCGAGTAACTTATGTTGATTCTACTGTTTCTATTAATGAATCGGTAAAAGCTAACTTTACTCATCCAGCTATTGTCGAAGTATTTGTTAAAGCAGGAGCGCTTGTTCATTTTGGTACTGTACATGCTTTATCTGATCATGGCGTTGAGTTATCGTTGCGTCGCGCAATAGTTGAGAATGATGGTCGTATTGAATGGATTATCGGTGATTTGAACGATGGCAATACCGTTTCTGACACGAAATCTGTGCTAGTTGGCAGAGGATCATCGTCAGATGCGAAAATTATTAGTGTCGGACAGAATAAGCAACAACTAAGCTTAACTACACAAGCTGTTCACTTTGGTAAAAACACAGATAGTAACATGATTACTCGTGCCGTTATGCGGGATTCTTCAACTGCAATTATTAACGCGATTACGAAAATCGAGCATGGCGCAACAAAAGCTAACGGCGAGCAAACTGAGAGAGTTCTGATGCTTAGTCCGAAAGCTCGTGGTGATGCAAATCCAATTCTATTAATTGATGAGGATGATGTAACGGCGGGTCATGCGGCAAGTGTTGGTCAGGTTAACCCTGAGCAAGTCTACTATCTAATGTCCCGTGGTATTACTAAGGAAGACGCTGAGCGTTTGATTATACATGGCTTCTTAGCTCCAGTCGTGTCAGAAGTTACAGTTGAAGCCGTTCGTGATCAATTGCAGCGTCTACTTGAAAGGAAGCTTCAAGGATGAATATACATGCGATACGGGAACAGTTTCCGATATTGCATCAAGAAATTAACGGACATCCACTCGTTTATCTAGATAGCGCGGCATCTTCTCAGAAGCCGCGTTCCGTTATTGATGCGGTGAGTAAATATTATGAGCTTGATCATGCGAATGTACATCGTGGTGTGCATTCATTAGGATCGCGTGCTACAGATGCTTATGAAGGTGCTCGTGAGAAGGTGGCAAAGTTTATTAATGCGCCTTCGCCAGAACAGATCGTATTTACAAGAGGTACGACTACTGCGCTGAATCTCGTCGCATCTGGCTATGCTCGCTCTGTATGTCGTGAAGGTGATGAGATTGTCATTACTCAGATGGAGCATCATAGCAATCTAATACCTTGGCAGCAGGTGGCCAAAGTAACGGGAGCAACATTGAAATATATTCCACTTCAAGCTGACGGAACCGTTGCGATTGCTGATGCTGAAGCTACAATTACGAGTAACACGAAAATTGTTTCCATTACTCATGTTTCGAACGTGCTTGGTTGTATCAATCCTATAAAAGAGCTTGCAGCAATTGCTCATCGTAATGGTGCAATTATGGTTGTCGACGGAGCACAAAGTACGCCACATATGCGTGTAGACGTGCAAGATCTTGATGTTGACTTCTATGCATTCTCTGGTCACAAGATGTGTGGTCCAACAGGAATCGGCGCATTGTATGGTCGTCGTAACTTGCTGGAAAATATGGAGCCAATTGAATTTGGCGGTGAAATGATTGATTTTGTAGAGTTGTACGACTCTACTTGGAAAGAAATCCCTTATCGCTTTGAAGGGGGCACACCTATAATCGCTGGCGCTGTTGGCTTAGGTGCTGCAATTGACTTCCTAGAGGAAATCGGAATGGAAGCCATTGATGAACATGCCAAGCAATTGACCAAATATGCTTATGATGTATTGTCTAATGTAGACGGCCTTACGATATATGGTCCGAAGCAGGATCGTGTAGGCTTAGTAACCTTTAATCTAGATGAAGTGCATCCACATGATGTAGCGACCGTGTTAGATACGAAGGGAATTGCAGTACGAGCTGGACATCATTGCTGTCAGCCGCTGATGCGCTGGCTTAATGTTTCTGCAACAGCTAGAGCAAGCTTCTATGTATACAATACAACGGATGAAATTGATCAATTAGTCGAAGCATTAATTCAGACAAAGGAGTTCTTCGGCTATGGAATTGAATGATTTATATCGTCGTGTCATTATGGATCACTATAAAAGTCCACGTAATCGTGGCGAAATGCAAAATGAATCCGTAGCGATTCAACTTAATAATCCTACTTGTGGTGATCGTATATCTTTGCAATTACAGCTTGAAAATGGTGTCGTAATGGATGCGCGCTATACCGGTGAAGGCTGTTCAATAAGTATGAGTTCAGCATCAATGATGACCGAAGCGGTAAAAGGCTTAACCTATGAAGAAGCACTTGCGCTTGCCGAACGCTTCTCTTCCTTAATGAAGGGTGCGGACGAAGAGTTCGAGGAGCTTGAAGATATTGAAGCACTGTCTGGTGTAAACAAGTTCCCTGCGCGGATTAAATGCGCGACATTAGCTTGGAATGCACTCCGTAAAGGGATCGAAGCACAGAAATAAATTGATATAAGGAGCGTGACGGAACATGGCTAAGTCAATGCCAGAAATGGAAGAGTATAAATATGGTTTCCGCGATGAGCATAAATCAATCTTTCAATCAGGTAAAGGTCTAACAGAAGAAGTTGTCCGTACGATTTCTTCTATGAAAAATGAACCGGAATGGATGCTTGAATTCCGCTTAAAATCTTTGGAGACATTTTTCAAAATGCCAATGCCTACTTGGGGTGGCGATATGAGCGATCTTGATTTCAATGACATTCAATACTATGTTAAAGCCTCTGAAAAGCAAGGTAAAACATGGGAAGAAGTTCCACAAGAAATTAAAGAAACGTTCGATAAGCTAGGCATTCCAGAAGCTGAACAAAAGTTCCTTGCTGGTGTATCTGCTCAGTATGAATCTGAGGTTGTATACCACAGCATGCAAGAAGATTTAGAGAAGCAGGGTGTAATTTTTACAGATACAGATACTGCACTTCGTGAATATCCAGAACTTATGAAGGAGTATTTTGCTACAATTATTCCTCCAGAAGATAATAAATTCGCTGCGTTGAACAGTGCGGTATGGTCTGGTGGTAGCTTCATCTATATACCAAAAGGTGTACAATGTGATGTTCCACTACAAGCTTACTTCCGTATTAACTCTGAAAATATGGGACAATTCGAACGTACGCTAATTATTGCTGATGAAGGCTCATCTGTTCACTATGTTGAAGGATGTACAGCTCCAGTATATGGCACAAACTCTCTACACTCTGCTGTAGTAGAAATCATCTGCCTGAAGGATTCTCGTGTACGCTATACTACGATTCAGAACTGGTCTTCGAACATCTACAACCTGGTTACGAAGCGTGCTGTAGCTGATGAAAATGCTTCTATGGAATGGGTCGATGGTAATATCGGTTCTAAATTGACGATGAAATATCCTGCAGTTATTCTTCGTGGTCGTGGCGCTAGAGGTACTGTTCTTTCTATCGCTGTTGCAGGTAAAGGTCAGCTTCAAGATGCTGGTGCGAAAATGACTCATTTAGCACCTGATACAAGTTCTACGATTATTTCGAAATCAATCTCTAAGCACGGTGGTAAAGTATCTTATCGTGGTCTTACTCACTTTGGACGCAATTCTGACGGTGCGAAATCTACAATTGAGTGTGATACATTGATCTTGGATAATCTATCCACTTCGGATACGATTCCTTACAATGAAATCTTGAATGATAACATCACACTTGAGCATGAAGCAACAGTTTCGAAAGTTTCCGATGAGCAATTGTTCTACCTAATGAGTCGTGGTCTAAGTGAAGTCGAAGCGACACAAATGATCGTAATGGGCTTTATCGAGCCGTTCACGAGAGAACTTCCAATGGAGTATGCGGTTGAGATGAATAGACTTATAAAATTCGAAATGGAAGGGTCCATTGGTTAATAGCCAAAGATCCTTGCTGTACCTGGGTTTAAGAGGTTTTAATTTTGAGGGAGCAAGACGGTTGCCCCCGTTTTGCCCCCAAAAATTAAATATAGGCAGAATAGAGTGAAAGATTATCATCTTCTATTTTGTCAGTAATGTGTAAATACGTATCTGCAGTAACGACGATGCTCGCGTGTCCTAGTCGCTCGGATACGTATTTTATATTCGCTCCTGCTTCAAGAAGATGGACAGCATGAGTATGTCTTAGAGCGTGGGGAGATAGTATAGGTACACTAGCGCGTTCACATGCGACCTTGAAATAATCTCTTACTACGTTTGTACGCAGCCATCTACCATCATGCTGGTGGAACATGTATCCATTCTTGGATGATTGATAATTCGCATATCGCAAAATGACTTGTTTTTGATTCAGAGAATGCTGCTTAAGAATTTTTACTGTGTATTCATCTAGTTTGATTTCACGCTTACTTTTCTTAGTCTTGGGAGTGGAGATGTAAGCTGTTGTGTTAGTAGGATAGACGAGTGTCTTATTTACAATTAATTTATCTTCATGTAGATCAGACCAATTCAAAGCGAGAGCTTCGCCAATACGCAATCCTGTACGTGCCATTAAAGTGAACAAGTAAAAATATTGCTTTGACAATTGATACTTTGCATTTTTCTGTGTGATCGTTAATGATTCCAAAAATACAACTAGCTCATCTTTATTAAAAAAGGAAATTTCTTTCGTCTTTACATCTCTTGGGATTGAGATTCTTTGTATAGGATTATCACGAATAATTCTGAACTCATGAACAGCATCATGCATTGCGCTAGAAAAAATACTTTGTATTCTTCGAATTGTTCCCTCACTATATTTTTCTATCAGACTATTAATCCATTTCTGATACTCTACTCTTGTTATGTCTTTCAATCGATAGTTTCCCCAACGTGGCAAAATATTCAACCGTACGTTTCTTTCTTGTACTGAATAAGTGATGGGTTTTACATTAGGACGCTTAAAGACTTCAAGCCATTCTTCAAAGTATTTCTCTACAAACTCATCACCATTTTCCGCAAAACCGAACTGATTGATCTTTGATTCTTCTTCGATAGCTGATACTTGAGCCTCTTTCTTTGTTGTGAATCCACCTTTTGCTTTTTCTTTACGCTTACCAGATTGGCGATCGGTATAACGTATTCGATATTCCCACTTAGTGCCACGTTTTCGAAATGTAGCCATCATCTTTCCTCCAAACAGAACTCTTGTTCTCATTTATATCTATAATGAACCGCCTTGCGACGGGAATTTGCAAGTTTACATTTTTGTTATGGATAATGGATCAAAATAAATTAAGTAGTTATTGAATGATGTATATAGTCCGTATTTACGTTGATAGTGCTCAATGGAGTGGAGTAGGAATTCTTCGGTTACCTCTAGGTATTCCGCAACGGCATGTCTGCCTTGGATACCTGCTTGTCCAGCTGCGACTATTAAGGATAGGGGAATGAGGTACTCGTAACTCCATACTCGTCCAAGTCGTTCTTTTTTTCGATTTTCAAGTTTTGACTGGTCTGTAAAATCACCCACTGCAGTGTGGTGATGTCCGACCTCTTCAGCAAGGACACATATTTTTTCGACTTTGAGTAGTTCGTGCTGTAAGCCAATCTTAGTACCTTTTATAATACCTTTAGCTTTAGATTTTAACCTCTTTTCAATTACGGTAAGCCCGCACGCGGTAGCTTCTCGTAGCAATGAATAGTAGTGGCTCATCGCTACCCTCCTCTTATAGTTCGTCTAGATCTTGTTTTAATAAATCCATTTGTTCGTCTGAGGTATCATCGATGTGTGCTGCTCTTAATTCTTGCGCTGAGGTAGTGCAACGGTTGTATTCCATTTCAAGAACGGTATTAACGGTATGTTTACCCTTAGAATCTAACTTCCTATACTGTGATAAAAGAGTTTGCTCGTGCTTAGTAATAAGTGATGTATTTTCTTTTTGCTCATCTTGTTCATCCCAACCCATAAAGTAAGCAGGTGTAGTCTGGAGGACCTCGCTTAAAGGTATCAAGATGTCGACAGGCATTTTTTCGATGTCTCCTGCTTCGTATCTAAAAATTGTAGATCGTGATACGCTTAGTTTCGATGCTATGTATTCGGCTGAAAACCCAAGTTCTTTCCTTCTCTTTTTCATTCTTTCGCCAGTATTCAAATCACCAGCCTCCTTCTTAAACCATATTTTATTATAAATGATGCATAATTGCAACATAATATATTTCATTTATGCGACTTTTTCTATTGACTACTGCATCATAGAGTTGTAATATTGATTCATAAAGTCGCATTAACGCTACTAACGGCATTGCAACGGAAGGAGGTGAGCGACAAATGAAAACAAACATGTTAAAGCTTCGAGCTAAAATTATAGAAGCAGGAACAACACAAGAAGCTGTGGCAGATCAAGTAGGAATGAATAGAACCACGTTTTACCGCAAGGTAAAGTCTGAAGGATTATCATTTACTATTGGCGAGATCCACAAGATTGCAAATGCCATCAATCTAACCCAAGATGATGCGATTGAAATTTTTTTGGATACTAAGTCGCATTTATGCGACTCAACTAATCAGTGTATTGGAATCTAAATAAAAGGTAAGGTGAAGATAAAATGATCACCGTATCAATTAACGAGGCAGAAGTACAGGAAATGACTCGTGTAGAAATTAAACGAGTCATTTCAGATATGGATTCCGAACTTATTTTTTGGGACGCCAAAGAATTAATGCGTAGAACATGTATGAGTTGGAATTTTATACAACAACAATTTTTCTTTGATAAACGGTTTCCTAAGAAGAAAATTGGTGCTAAATGGTACTTCCCGTCTCGTGAAGCACAAGAGTTTTTGAATGTATGGATTAACGAACAATGAAAGAGAGGTAATCAAATGAATAAATTGATCGATTGCAAGGAAATGGATTTATTCTTAGCAGATAAAGAACTAGAGGTTACAGAACTGAAGGAAGGGCGCACAGTCACATTTGATTTAGGCGAGGTTAGTTTTACAACTATCGGTCCTGCAACTGTAGTCGTAATCAAGCAAAAAACTCCTTCTGAACAGATTCAGCTACAGAAGGAGTTGATAGAACAAGGTTCACATAAGCTTTGTGGTCAATGCCTTAATTTAGTTCAGATGACTCATAACTTCTGTGGTAAATGCGGCATTTCTAACCCCAAATAGCGGTTTTAATTTTGTCGGTGACTACATCGATTAATAAGTTCTGGATACCCTCTTGGACAAAGTCGGATGCCTTGGGCATGAATTTCTTGTACTTTGCAACTGAAACTGGCGAAGAAGGTATATCAACAATCAAACCAGGTATTGCTAATTTAACTATTTCCTTATCTTCAGTAGAAAGCTTTTCATCTAGACCAATTATCTCAACTGCATGTTCCAATAGTCTTACTGTCCACGGATGAGGTTCGCCACATTCATAACAGTACGCTTGAACTCTATCGAGAATACTGAATGTATAATCATGTTCCAAGTCACCTTTAATATTAGCTTTACAATGTAAACATTCCGAAGTTGTACCTTCACCGCAATCCATACAATATTTATGGTAATTAGCCTGTTCAGAAGAAACTATGTGTCCGTTCATGCAAATTGTAGCTAGCTTGTATGTAGGTGTAGGAGGACTGTAGCCAAAGTTCATAGATTTTATTCCTTTCTCAATATATGGATAGTCTAGTCTAAATCCATTATTCGACAGAAAGGAACAGAAAACCTTCAATATATAGAAAGGAGAATTAATTTGCTAATAGATATTAACCAAATCAAAGTTAGTGACCGTATCCGAAAAGATTTCGGAAACATTGAAGAGTTAGCAGCAGACATTAAATCCAATGGACTTATCAATCCTATTGTTGTTACACCAGACTTTCAATTGATTGCAGGAGAGCGTAGACTGCGAGCTCACTTCTTTAATGAAGCAGATCGAGTGTTGGTTCGCATTATGGATATAAACGATGCAGAGCATCAACTAAGGCTTGAGATAAGCGAGAATGAGCATCGTAAAGAGTTCAGTTTCTCTGAGCGAGTGGAGTGGGGAAAACGTCTTGAACAGATCGAGAAGATCAAAGCAAAAGAACGAATGTTAGGTAAGGAAAATTTTCCTGAGCAAGAAACTGGTCAAGTTAGAGATATCGTAGCTGACGAAGTTGGATTTGGCTCAGGTAAGCAGTACGAAAAAGCGAAATACATCGTGGAGAACGCTACTCCAGAGATTGTCCAACAACTTGATGAAGGGTTAATCAGCACACACAAAGCGTTTATCGAAACTAAAGATCGTTTAGATCGTGAGCGACAAGAAGCTGAGGAACGAGCTGAGCAAGCTGAAACTGAACTTTGGGAGATCAAACAGCAATATAAAGATGCTATCCCATCTCACCAGTTAGATGATGCGATATCATCGGCAGTCGAAAAGCATCATGAAGAGACAAGCGTTTTGCTCACTCAAAAAGAAAAAGAGAAGCAGATGCTTATCAAGCAAAAAGAGGACGAACTAAAAGCTAAACATAAGCAGGAAATGGAGAATAGCGAATTTGTACTTAAAAACCTTCGTGAAGGATTGAAGGAAGCTCAAGAAAAAGTGAAAGAACTTGAACTTCAACAACCAGATGAAGTTGATGATCAGCATGAAGCAGCTAGATTAAAGAAGTTGAAATATGAAGCTGATATTAATACGGTTCAATTTAGCATTCATGTAAAGCAGTTTCTACAAAAGGTTGGCATTACATCTTTTAATCTTGGTGCAATCTCAGCAGCAAGCACTAGCGAAAAGAAACGTTTATCCGAAAGTCTGGACATGCTTGAAGCGTTTATTGAACAAGTTCGTCCAGCTATTAATAGTAGAAAGGTGGTAGGTAAGGAATGAGTATGGAATTAATTAGCGTAATGGGCGTTGTTGAAAAACAATTGCAAATGACAGAGCATCAGGGTCTAGCATTAAGAACATTATTCAATGGTATGAAGCAAATGCAGGATGATGTATCTGAGAAGTTTGAAGAAGTCCAAATTATGGTTCAAGAGGTCCGTGATAGCGTAACGATCAACGATGTCGAAGGATATCAATTACAAAATGCTGTAAGGATTCGTTCTAACAAGTTGACTAAGGATCGCTACAAAGAGTCTGACGGTGAATTTAAGGCTCTTGTCGGAAAGTATCGGCGTATGATTTGGAGCAAGTTGAAACAGCAGTTTGAGGTAGCTAAATATTCCCACATAAGAAGAATTGATTTTGAAGATGCAATATCTTTTGTGGAGGACTTTCGACCGGAGGATTATATCTAATGGAAAATACAAACCTGATTCCCGTTGTTTCTAGCAACATTGCTGCAGTCGGATATGATAGCATCCAAAATGTCCTATCAGTCCAATTCAAAGGTAAGCAAACAATTTATGTTTACCAAGGAGTTCCAGTCGAAACATATCAATTAATGATGGTAGCGGATTCGATTGGTAGCTTCTACGCGCGTCATATAAAGAAAGTCTATCAAAGCGAGGTGAGAGATTGTGAGAATTGAACGTAAACGATGTCCTAAACGCTTGGAAGGTTGGAAGAGGTTACATGCTCTTAATCGTTTTCGCAGAAGCAAAAGCATAATTGAAGGGGCATCTGATTGGATTGATAAAGAAATCTTTGACATTGAAAATTGGTTGATGGGTAGAACGGTCAAGCCTGTCATTCAAAAGTCACAGCAGTTGTCTGAATTACCATCAACTGCACAATTGAACCTGGATGGTCAAGATTTGATCACTATATCTACAGCGTTAGCGGAGAAAGCAAATCTTAAAATAAGCAATGGAGATCCATATGAAGGTGAACGTCTATTAAATCTAGCGTTAAAGGTAAGGAATGCTAGAGAAGAATTTCACGCCAAACATTATGCTGCATTCGCTAAAAAGTATGCTTTAAAAGAAGAAGAGCCCTCCTGCAAGAAGGCTCAACTTGGGTAAATATCTTGTTTCGACACTTGATATTATCCTCATTATAACAACGAGGGAGAGATTTGTGAATGGTTAATGTCAGTCCAATCATCGATCCACACAATTGGATACCAGCAAACGTTCAGGGTGGACAACTATTTATCAGCCTTGATCAAGTAGCTGCTGTTGTACGACTAAGCAATTCAGAAAATGAAATCTATCAATTAGATACTGGTGAATGGTTGATTACGACCGACGGTTACAAGGCTTGTAATAAAGTAGCCGGAGTACATTGTATATCTCCTGATTCAATCTTACTTCCCGATGGCCGAACTGTTGGGAATCCTTATATAGAATTTGATCCAACCACAGGTACAGCTCATAAATTTTGGGCAAAGCATATTGCCATTGGTAAAAATACACTAGGAAAGCCTTATGTAAGCTCTGCAACAATTGTACTTGATGCAAAAATTGCATTTGCTGATGAACTTTCAAAAGCAATCGAAAAAAATAAAGATGTAGGTAAGTATTACATGGCTGGCACTTTGACAGATGATGATTTGAAAAATGGCATCTGTATGCTATTTGATGGAGATATAGGGATATATGGTGATCGTGTTTATCCAGAAGTCTCAGCTGCAGTACAAAACTTCATCAACAACAAGCGGTATGGCGACAAGAAGGCTTGGACGATGGCATACAAAGCTTCGCTACAGCGTCAACCTTGTATGCCACCAACTAAAACAAAAGCGTTGAACGGTATCGCTGATGTGCTTGTAGGTTCATATAGAAATGAATATGGCGACAAGGAAATAGCTGAAATATTGCGTGAATACACTGCAACTGGAAAAGTAACTGGTGGAGAAGTGGATGAAACATCCGTGGATATTTCAAAAGAAGAAGCAACTGAAGATTTTACGTTCTTATCTGAAGGAGGTACACGATTCTAATGATTAATTCAATTCGTATTCACAACGCAAAAGGAAAGACACTTACGCAGCCATTAACAGGTATGGATATATTTATTGGTCCTAACGGCTCTGGTAAGTCTGCCATACAGCAAATGGTAGGCTATGCAATGCTAGGTTATGTACCTGGTGAGGGTAAGAAGATTCAAGATACATTTGAGTTAAGCAGTGGAGATGTAATGTCTGCTGGTCTTCAAACGGGTTCATTTTCATTCGATCGCACGATTAAGCGGTCTGAAAAACTGAATGGTGATGGTAAAACGGATATCAAATACAGCGAATCGTTAACCGTTTCCCCTAATCTTGGAGAAAAAACAAATGCTCAATTAGAAGCTAGAGTCACATCGGAAATTGGTAGTTTCCCTGTTGTATTCGACTTTTCAGTATTTACGGAATTATCTGATGCTAAAAAGCGTGATTACATGTACTCGCTTTCTCCGATTACTAACGACTCGTGGACAAGGGAACGTGTTGAAACTCATTTGCGAGAACACATACTGACAGAAGTGTTAAAGGTAAATTCACCTGAAGTGTATGAAGCTGCTAATGAATTAATTGGAGAAGCGCTGTCTCATTGGCCGCAAGATTATGAGCTTACATCAGGTTTACAAGCGGTTATATCTTGGATCGATGGTCAGCAAAAGGAATGGAATAAGAAAAAGAGCGATGCTGTAGGTGCTGTACGTGAATTAAATGATATGAAAAATGAGCTTGAAGAAACGGACAGAGGTATTTCATTGAAGAAAGAGGAGTTAGTTCGACTTCGTATAGATCATACGGATGTTCATGGACAGATTACTGCTGGAAGAGAGCTTAAGCGTCAATGGGATGCGAATCAGCAAAGAATTTCTGATTACAAAAATGAAATAGCTTTTCTATCTGTTAAATTAACTAACGTTGAAAATATAGATTATGAATCCAAGATTCAAACGATTAAAGAACAAATACAACAAACCGACATTTCTGTTGAGTCGGAAGGTTTGCAGAAACAAATGAATGCTCTTCAATTCAACAAAATGGAAACAGAAGAAAAAGTTGCTCAAATCAACTCTGAAATTAGCAAGTTAGAAGCTGAGCTTCACACCTATGACACAGTGATTCGGAATATTCAAGAAAAGGGTGCAAGTGTATGTGTGTTAAATAATGCGATAGCTTGTGACAAGGATTTTTCTGGATTTATAAATTTTGCAAATGATAATGGTTCAAAGATAAGATCGAAAATTTCTGATCTTAACGGTGATAAAGATAGCTTGAAAGTTGGATGGAGAGATTTCAACTCACAATCCAATGATATCGAACAGAGAAAGATGAAATTGCATGAACAATTTATGAGTGAATCTCAAAATAACGATAAGCTTCGAAATGAAATTGAAACGTTCAGGCAGGAAGAAAGAAACGCGCAACAATTACACCAGAACAATCTTAATCGTCAAATCATGCTGCAAGGAGAATTAAATCGATTAATTGGCGAGCCAATGCCTGCCTTTGCACCATTAGATATATTAGAACCACAGTTAGAAGCTCTAACCAATCAGATAGCAGAAGCTGAACGAGTAATCGAAGAAAAAGAGAAAGCAAAGACTACACTTTCAAATAAACAGCAAGCCATGATGAGCGCTAGTAAGGCTCAATACTACTTCAAAGCTTGTCAAAAGATTTCATTAGCTTTAGGAGCAAAGGGCGTTCAAGGGGAGTTAGTAAAATCAATTCTTGGTCCGATCGAAGAAGCTGTAAATGTGAATTTACGTTTGATGGGGATTAATCTTCCTTGCTTCTTTTCTACCGAATCAGAAACTGGAAAAGAAGTATTCCAATTCGGTTGGATTAAGAATGAACGTCGTATGAAATTCAACGCTCTATCTAAAGGAGAAAAGCTAATGTTCTTGTCAGCTTTCTTGGTCACTTTGATTGAAAGAGCTAATCCAAAGTTGAAAGTTTTGGCGCTTGATGAAATTCAGAATCTCGATAAAACAAATTTACGAAATGTTCTGAATGGTCTAAATGCTCTATCTCACAAACTGGACAACATCATTATTGCTGGAGTAGTAGAAAATATTCCGCTAGAGGGTTGGACATATTGGGATTTAACGCCACAGTCGGACGGTGATTGGCTTGGACTTAACTAAAGGACTTAACGCGGAACAGGCTAGGGCGGTTTTGTCTGAGTCGAACAAAATACTGATGCTTGCAGGAGCTGGCACAGGAAAAACAAGGACGTTAACTCACAGACTGGCCCATCTTAACAAAAATTGTCGTGTAGGCACTTCTTCTATTATAGCAATCACATTTACTAGAGCCGCAGCCAAAGAAATGAAAGATAGACTCGAACCATTGATCGGTGAAGAAACAAAGAAATTAATCTGTTGTACGTTCCACGCTCTTGCAGTTCGCATACTGCAAGAGTGGGGTCACCGAATCGGATTAGATCGAAGCTTCACCATTTACAGCCAAGAGGATCGAGCGGAAGTTATTAAATCAATTATCGAAACCTCAGAATACAAAACAACATACGGAAAGATGGAAAAGGCTAAGTGGTCATTTACTAAGAACAGTCCAGAGGATGCCGTTTGGAAAGAGTATCAATGGCAGCTTAAGCGCTTCAATGCGGTTGATTTGGACAATCTGATAACAAAGGTCATTGAACTATTTACGAAGCACTCAGACATTGTCGAGCGTTATAGGAAGCTTTGGAAATACGTGTTTGTGGATGAGTTTCAGGATACAAACATTGAACAATTGCAATTAATTAAGATTCTTAATCCAGTAAATCTATTCGGAATTGGTGACGATTTTCAAACAATATATTCTTTTAACGGAGCTAGAGTTGAGAATATTTTAGAGTTTCCAAATGATTTCCCCGGCACTGAAGTTATCAAGCTAGAACAAAATTACCGTTCAACAGTACAGATAATTAATGCCGCTAATAATTTGATTTCTTTTAATGTGAATCAAACCAAAAAGGAACTCTTTGCAAATAAGAGTGGGCAAGAAATAAATATCTTGAACTACGATGATTCGCTAGAAGAAGCCTTATCAATAGTGAGTCAAATTTCTAATAAAAATGAAGAGATTCCTTTTTCTAATTTTGCTGTCTTGGCTAGAACTAACTCACAAGTTGAGCTAGTACATCGAGCACTAAAAGAAGCAAAGATTCCTTCAATGATATTAAGCGGCTCGGATGATCCTCTAAAGCGCCCAGATGTTAAGTCATTACTAGCATATATGGATTGGGCAATTAATCCATCAGATGAAATGAGTTTTAAGCGAGTGCTTCAATTCCCTGAAAGAAAGTTGACAGATACTCAGTTACAACAAGCTGAGCAGGTCGCAATTGATAAATCAATTGAGCTTTGGAGAGCGCTGATAGGATCACAAGAGCAGTCCGTATTTCAGCACGTAAGTGATCTACATGATCTGGCAGAAGGGATTAGAGGTAGTTACTTTGCTTCAGACGCTTTTGCTACTCTCGTAGGACGCTTAGAGCTTAAGGGATTTTATTCAGAACGATCATTGAACAATCGGATAGAAGAAATTGAACGAGCGATTACTTACATTCTTTACTGGACAGAACGACAACAAAAAGCTGGCGAAGAATGTACACCTACTGCCTTTCTGAAATGGGTAAAGATTAGAGATATCCAGGAGAAATTGTTAGAAGATCGGGATGCTGTAAAGGTAATGACCATTCACGGCAGTAAAGGATTGGAGTTTCCTGCTGTGTTCCTTATCGGAATGAATGAAGGAGTATTCCCACATCGAAATACAACCAATATGGAAGAAGAAAGACGTCTAGCATTTGTTGGTGTTACTAGGGCAAAAGATAGTTTGATAGTCTCATCAATTAGATCAACTTCCAAGTGGGGTAAAGAAGAGTTTGTTGCTCCAAGTAGATTTATAGGTGAAATGAAGGAGGGAATAAATTGCTGAACCGTGTGATATTGATTGGAAGATTAACGAAAGATCCAGAACTTACTTATACACCATCTGGAGTAGCTACAGCAAAATTCATCATGGCAGTAGATAGACCATTTTCATCTGCTGGTGGAGAGCGTGAAGCGGATTTCATTCCAGTGGTAACTTGGCGCCAATTAGCAGAAACATGCGCTAACTACTTGCGCAAGGGTCGGTTGACGGCGGTTGAAGGTCGAATTCAAGTGCGGAATTACGAAAACAGCGAGGGGAAACGTGTATATGTTACGGAAGTAATTGCTGATAATGTTCGATTCTTGGAATCTAATCGTGACAGTAATAAAAAAGATAGTTCGCAAGCCAATCATCCTGGTGATTCAAATTATCAAACGGACCATTCAAACACAGGATATAAAGATCCTTTCAAAGACAGTGGACAACCTATTGATATATCGGATGATGAATTGCCATTTTAGAGCTAAAGGAGGTCGGCTACATTGACGTTACAGCGACAGTACACGATTGGAGAGTTATATAGCATGGCAGATCAATGTAGCCATGACTACCCTGTTACACTGTCTCAGAAGATTGAATACTTGACTGAGATACAAATACTACTAGGTCGTAAAGCAGCAGACGCAGTACGTGACTACAAAAGGAAATACGCTGAACGTAAACGAGTTTATGCAGAAACATACTTGTCCTTTACAAAGGATAAGGCACAAAATGCGGAGTTGGCTGTAGCCAATCTAAGGCTAGAAGAAGCCGAACTTGAAGCTGATAAAGTCAGATGGAATAACGCTTTTGTATCAAATGGAGAATTAATTAATGCCCTTAAATATAGTTTGAAAGTGTTGTTGGCTGAGTATTCAAATACAGCTAATGCGACAAGGTGATGACATGAAAACAAGAGATCAAATATTGAAATTCATCGAGGACCATATCTCATCTAAAGGTTATGCTCCAACAATTAGAGAGATAGCAGCAGGTGTTGGATTGAAATCTTCATCTACGGTGCAAGGTCATGTAGATAGATTGGAGAAAGATGGATTGATTACTCGAAGAAAAGATGCATCACGAACTATTCAGATTGTGGATTTGGACAGAAAGGATGGTATTCATGGCAACTTATAGACAAGTTCAGACTAGCTTTTGGCAGGATGGCTTTGTTTTAGGACTTACTCCTGAGGAAAAATACTTCTATATCTATCTAATGACGAATAGCAAAACTACTCAATGCGGTATATACGAACTACCAAAACGTGTAATTGAGATGGAAACTGGATATAACCGCGATACGGTGGATAAATTATTGAATAGATTTGAAGAGTACGAAAAGATAGTTTATAGCGAAAAAACACAAGAACTTATGCTTCCGAATTGGTTGAAATACAACAAAATAAATAGTCCAAAAGTGAAGCTGTGCATAGTAAAAGAGCTAGAAACGGTGAAAAACAAAGAGTTTGTAATAGATTTTTATAAACTATGCAAACAGTATCAATATGAACTAGATACGGTATCCATAGACTTGGGGGAAGAAGAAGAAAAAGAAGAAGAACAAGAAAGAGAAGAAGAAAAAGAATTAAAGAATAGTTCGCCTTCGGCAACGTTTGATTCTTTTTGGAAGATATATCCTAGAAAGGCAGCTAAGAAAGATGCAGAGAGTGCATTCAAAGCATTAATCAGAACGAAGATACCTTTATCAGACATTATGAAAGCAACAACAAATTATGCTACTTCGTGTAAAGGCACTGAACAGGAATATATTAAGCTTCCAGCAACGTTTTTACGAAAGGAACGATGGAAGGATTATCTTGAAGTATCTCCTTCAGCTCCGCAAACGAAGTCTAAAGGTGGATATAGCGGTAAGAAGGTTATACCAACAGTTGATTCAAAGGATCATGAATCAAAGCCTATCAGTGCAGAAGAGTTGGAAGAACTCAAGAAGCTCGCTAGAAGTTTAGATGAGGGAGGTAATGAACATGGCCAAGATTAAAAAACGACCGAGCGTTGAATACAGCGATGTACGTACTAGTATTCGAGATTTAGCGAAGATATACAAACCAAAGGATGCCAAAGCATTCGTCAGGTCATTTATTCATAAATACAATGTTCAAAAAGGATACGAGGAAGAACTTGAAGCCATAGTTCTTGAAGCATTGAAAGAGACTGGAGGTAGTGAAAATGAAATTTAGTATAGACAGGCATATTATTATTGAGCCGCTTAAACAAGTTGCTAGTGCATTACCAAGCAAAGATATTATTCCGATATTATCAGGCATCTTATTCGTCGTTGATCAGAACGGATTAACTATGACAGCAGGAAATTCACATGTATTTATTAGTGCAACTATTGGTCCAGATGATTTCGAAGTAACCAAGCCTGGCATAATTGTTATACCGGGAAACAGAGTACTGGAAATTGTGCAGAAAGCAAGTTCTGACCTCACTTTCGAAGCTAAAGGTTTAGAAATCACAATAAAAAGCAGTTCAAACAAATTCAAATTAATGGGTAATGATCCTGAAGAATATCCTCCTATACCGACTGTTAAAGCCGAACCAGTAATACTGGAAGGTACAGATTTCAAAAAAATGGTACGGAAAACTGTTTTCGCCACAGCAAATGAAAAGACCGAAACAGTAATATTGATGGGAGTAAATTTTGAGTTTTTCGAAGGAAGAGTAAGGGCAACCGCAACAGATCGCACTCGTATGGCGAGAACTGAATTAACTATTGATATGGAAAATGAATTTTCAACTGTTGTGAGTCGTGAAACATTAAATATTTTAATGAAAATTGTACCTAATGCCAAAATTGAATTTCAGTTTGGTGATGATGGATTTATAGCCCGTATGAAAGGGATTGTATTTTACTCTAGGGTGTTGGAAGGTACTTTCCCTAATATCGATAGAATAATAGAGACTTCATTCTCCAATAGCGCAACTTTTAAGACGAGTGAGATGTTATCAGCTTTGGAAAACGTAGAAATTATAGCAAGGGAAGAAAAGGTTAGAAAAGCGAAAATGACTTTATCTAATGAAATATTGATAGAGTCTAATACTTCTGGTGGAGATGCAGCAGTTTCAGTGGGGTTGGATGATTATAGCGGTGAAGGAATAGTAATGAATTTCAATTTGATGTTTGTCATTGAAGCTCTCAAAGCGCTAGATACGGAACAAGCAACAATTAATGTTAACAGCAGTATGAAGCCTATATACATCACAAGTGAAGGTGAAAATAGCATTTACTTAGTGCTTCCGTACCGGGTTAGGGAGGACTAATGAATAAATATAATGCAAAGCCAGTCATAGTAACCGCAGATGGAACATTGTTTGAAGAAGCGTTAGTGAAGCAGTACAAGCTAGACATAAATGGCATTCGCTTCGCAAGCAAAAAAGAAGGTGAGTATTATCAAGAATTACTACCAATGGTACAAGACGGTACGCTTAGCGAGGTAATATGTCAGCCTTCTTACATTCTGCAGGACGCTCCAAAGATTACTTACATTGCTGATTTTTTATTAAAGTTTGCTGATGGATCGGAGATCATCGTTGATGTAAAGGGAGTCGAAACACCAACGTTCAAGCTTAAACTTAAATTATTCACAAATTTGTTTCCAGATAAGAAAATTCAAATTTTAACTAAGCATCGGGGAGAATGGATGGAAACATCTGAGATCAAGAAAAAAAAGGCAGCGCAAAAGAAAATTGAAAGACAGTTATTGAAGAGAGCTGCAGCACAGAAAGGGAGATTGTAATGGGAATATTTAGTGGATACAATCGTAAGTTTACCGCTTTGAAGGATGAGGATGTTGAAAAATATCTTGACGAACGTGATCGCAGTGAATTATCTCGAATCATTTGGAAGATGAACGAATTACGAATCAAAGATAACAAATCGGTTAATGCATATTTGGTTGTAAATATCGATGAGCCATATGCACCTGATGTAGTTGCTCTTATGAAAACTAACGGTCACTGGAGCGTTATTAACGATCCTAACCAACTCGAAGCAATTATAGCTGATGACCAACTTCAAATACCAGTGTATGAGATGGGCGATTAGTTAAGGATTCTTGAATCAATGGTCATGAAAAAGGAGCATAGGAGGTTTTACCCTTCTTGCTCCTCAATGACAAATAAATCCTCAATGCTAATATTTAATGCTTGCGATATTGAAAATAAAATATTTGCTTCATGACGTTCATTTTTATCAAAACGACTAATTGATCCTTGTGGAACTCCAGTCATCTCGGATAACTCCATTTGAGTAATGCCTCTAGATTTCAAGAGTGCTGTGAGATTAGGTCTTACTTTAACGGTTTTGGTCATTATTAATCACCTCTATAAAATAGATTATACGATGTTGTATATTAATTTTCAATACCCATTGACTAAATATACGAAGTCGTATATTATTAAGGTAACAACTTATATACGACATAGATTATCGTATAACAAATCGAAGGAGGCGTTGAAAATGTTTGGATGCATTAAGATTGTAGATGGGAATATGAACTTGGTAAAGGTAGTCGATTTGGAGCACAACACGAAAAACATCGATAAGCTAGCTGCACGTCACGAGGTGATGCTTGGAAATATCACTCACAAGAACGACGATAGCGATTGCATCACTATCGTCACATATGAAAGAGGAATTCTTGGATTCTCAATTTGATAATGATTGAGGGCAACTACTAGGGTTGCGTTAATCCAAATTAAAAACAAGGAGTGGTTGAAATGAAAGAATGGACAACCTTAACGACACATAAAGGGTTTGAGATTCAATTTTTATATGATGCGAGAAGTTGTAGGGTAAACGATCCAATATTCAGTCCAGAGACAAGAAGATTCAATCCTTATGATGCACTGAATGAGATTGACCGCCTGATGAGTTCGTAAGGATAGCGAACGAAACCTAGCCCTCAAGGGCGATGGTCGCGGATATCCGCCACGAGGGAATAGCGCACATTCCCCTTTACATATATTGTTCTTTGTAAATTAAATAGCTCAGGAAAATTTTCCTTGGCAAAGAAATAGCTCCCGAAATCCGTAGTGCCTTAGTAGTGATAGTGAACGACAATAAAAGTAACAAAACATTAGAAAGGTGGTGTGTAAAGATGATGTTTCCAAAGCCAGTGAAGCAAGTAAAAGAGAAAAAAGCATATAGCAGCCTTCAAAATCGAAAAAAGGAAAAGAAAGTCGTTCCTGAATGGAAACAGAACATCTTGGCACACCACAAATCTAATCCAAGCAAAGCAGATCGAGCTGAGTTTCCTGCAAGCGTTGTGAAGGAATTGATTGAAGAAACAGGTGGTCGTTGCCAATGCGGTTGTGGTCAAGAAGCTAATACTACTCACCATGTGTTCCCTAGAGGACGCGGTGGACGTGGCGTTAAGACTAATGGGATGCGTTTGAATGGAATATGTCATGACCTCATTCAAACATCTGACGAAGCGTTAAAACAATGGATAGCAGTCTACACAGAGCTTCATGGTGAACGCTTTTGGTATGACGAAAAGGATTGGGATGAATTCTATCAGAAGCAAACAAGAACTGAACAACTCGAATCTGAGAAGAAACAGCGATTGGAACGAATTGATCCTATTATCGATTTATTGACCGCAGCTTCAGGTAGAAAATTGAAAGCAGCGGAGATTAGATTAATTGATGGAATGGATGATAAAGAAATGTCTGTATTTGCAAATATGATGTCAGACATTCTAGCAGTTGGTGCTGTAAATGAGCAGCAGGTAAACATTTCATTTGGGTATGGTCATTTCAATGATTAGTACATCTAACTCTAACATTAGTGATGTTAAAAGAAAGGGTGGTTGCAAATGAAGCAAATCCGAACTAACGCAGCTAGACCGGATGCCAACGTTGAAAGATCATCGTCAGTATCTAACGCCTGTTACAGTCGCATGATCACTTACCAAGAATGCATCGAACGAGGTTGGGACCCAATAAAGTACGGGCTTACCCCTACATCCAAACCCAGTAAGCCAAAGCTTGTTGATCCAGCACTTAATAGCTTTAGGTCAAAGGCTAAAATATTACCAGATCGACCGCCGCGGAACAAACGGACGGAAAACAATGACTGAATATTCAGATTTTGTTGCACGGGGCAGGAAAGAATGGGTTGATCCGTACTTTAACATGATTGCTTGGGATATCATCAAAAACCATCGTGGACAAGTAGTAGGCGAAGTGTACGTACTGCCTGCCAGTCAAAATTTAGAGGGGAAGGTTAAAAAGAAAGTGAGGTAGTGATATGAAGGATTGGACTAATAACGATATTGATGGCATCAAGTATGACGAAATTGGAAGAATGAAATATCATCCTGACTTTCATTTTAGCCATCGGAAGCCTTTTACACAGTCAGATTTAGAGTATCTATGTGTGTATTACGGAGTAGATACAACTAGGAGTCTATCATTTGCGCTGGGCAAGGTAGAGACTGCAATAGCAACAAAGTATTGCCTTTTGAAAAGTCAGGGACTAGTGGAGCATTATCGACAAATGTATTGGTCTAGATTCGAGGTCGTGGAAGTATGAACGTAGATTTTAGCAAGGCAACAATTGAGGAGCTAGATGTAGTTGCTTACGAGGATGACTATGCAAATGTTATTGATAAAGAACTAGCTATTTGTCAGTTAATGCATAGGCAGATAGATATATACGAATTGTTGGAGGTAATGTGATGAGTAACAAAGTAAAGATGGAATTATACCATGATCATTTTCAAAATTTCAAAAGATACAACATACCGCGGGCCCAGTTAGTAATTGCCGATATTCCTTACAACCTTGGAAATAACGCTTATGCATCAAGTAACCAGTGGTATATCGACGGAGATAACAAGAACGGCGAAAGCGCGCTAGCGAATAAATCATTTTTTAAGACAGATGAAAACTTCAACCTTGCGGAATATATGCACTTTTGCAGCAAGTTGCTTAAAAAAGAACCAAAAGAAAAGAATGATGCACCTGCAATGATTGTATTTTGTTCATATCAACAAATGCCCATGATTGAAGAGTTAGGAAAGAAGTATGGTTTTATGAATTCATACCCTTTGTTTTTCGTGAAAAATACAAGTTCGCAAGTATTAAAAGCGAATATGAAAATAGTCGGAGCAACAGAACATGCAGTGGTGTTGTACCGCGATAAGCTTCCAAAATTCAGAAACGGGAAAACGGACGAAGTTAAAGGTCGAATGATTAAAAATTGGTTTGAGTGGAGTCGTGATAGCGCAAAAGAATATCCGCGAATACATCCAACCCAAAAGCCTGTAAACGTTTTGAAGCAGCTCATAGAGATATTTACGGACGAAGGTGACGTTGTAATCGACCCATGCGCAGGAAGTGGTTCTACTCTAAGAGCTGCATACGAACTTAATCGTCAGAGTTTTGGGTTCGAGATTGAAAAAGAATTTTATGCTAAAGCGAAAGAAAGTATGTTAAATGTTGAAAACTTCAACGACAAAAATCAATTGGTTCTGTTTTAGAAAGTAGGTGAACCATGAAAACAAAGCTAATCAAAGACGCATGGGAATCGTGGGAGCACCTACTTTTCTCGCGATTGGAAAACTTAGATCATTTTATCGAGACAGTGCAAAATGATCTATCGGCAGCTGGCATGGGTTTTGAAGATTCAGCCAAGCTTATCCGTGCAAAAGTCCTTGAAATGAATCATCAGATACAGAGTATAAAAACGGGAGTGCGTAAGCGGAATATAGCTAAAAAATCGGTTTAGAGAGGAGTAATAACAATGGCTGAATTAATAGATGAACAAGTTTGTCCTTATTGTGATCGTGTAGAAGAAGATTATCGCTCTCACTGGGATAACGATTCTACAACAGTTAATTGTAGCTTTTGCGACAAGGAATACCATGTGACGGCTCACTATAAGTTTTTAGGATTTGAAACACAAAAGATTTGCGATGAATGCGGAAGTGTTGAGGATGAATGTTTTTGTGAAATTGATGAGGGAGAGGATTGATAACAATGTTTGATACTGTTGAATGTCCTTATTGTCATTGTGATAACGATATGTCAGAGGGAACGGTCGATTTGCCTAGAGATAATAAATTTGATCATGAATGTGATGGTTGCGGAAGGGAGTTTGAAGTAGAAGTAGAGTTTGATCCGAGTTACAGTGCTAGCGAAATTGAATATGAAGATTGTCAGTCATGCGGTGAGAGTACGCGAGATCCGTATAAAAGAGGTCGAGTGTTCCCATATCCCAAAATTATAGAGCATGACTTAGTGTGTGAAAAATGTTGGAAAGAAGCATATCGAAGGGAAATTGATCAAAAACGTGTTGAGGGAGAGGAGTAATAACAATAAAAAACTTAAACGCACTACGTGATGAGGTATTTGCAATCAATAAGGGTAACGGCTGGCATGAGGAAAAACGTTCATTTGGGGAACTTATTGCATTGGTCCACAGCGAGGTATCAGAAGCATTAGAGGATTATCGTGCTGGCCATGCAGTGAACAAAGTTTGGTATGAGTATAAAGATGGTTTTAAGCGCGATACACCTTCGGCCGAGTTTTATATTGACGACAATTGGACTCCTGTTCTAGGCAAACCATGCGGCATACCTAGTGAGCTGGCAGACGTTGTTATCCGCATCCTAGACATTTGTGGGCTGTATGAGTGGGATATAGAAAGTTCACACAATAAAAAAATACCACTTAAACAAAGGAGATTTGCTTCACATTTAGCTTCAATTCATAAGTCGTTGTCAAATTCTTATGATGATGAACAAGATACTTTTACTGATCCCGATGTTGATTACCTAGATTGTGCCATTCAAGAGATCGAATATATCTGCGAAACTAACAACATCAACCTAGAACAAACTATACAAGAGAAACTAGCTTACAACCGCACAAGAGGTTATAAGCATGGTGGCAAGGTTATCTAGTGGGGATTTGACACATATTGTACAGGAAGGAGCTTGTGAAAATGAAATGTAAATTTGTAGCTTGGGATTGGGATGGTGCTGAGTATGTACAAATCCCTACGGATAACGTTGTGGAAGCTATATATTGGGCATGGAATTATGAATTTGTTGTTTATGAAGTTGATGAGCAAGAAAGAAACATGATTTTTAATGGTCAATTAGATAATGAAGAAAATTCAGAAATGCTTGAAAAGTACGGAATCAGAGTTATCGATCATGAGAAGCACCGATATTTGCAAAATGTTGAAACTGGTGAGATTTACAACGCAAGTTGGCATTGAGGACACATACAACGGCAAAGAAAGGAGGTTTTACCTATGAACCAAGAACAAGTAGTTGAAAAATTAATGAGCCAAGGATTATCAGAAGTGCAAGCAATCGAAGTGTTTGTTAGTAGAAATGAAAGAGACTTGACGGCGATTTTAGATTTTCTTCATTTTTATGGCGAACATATTATTTGTTAATCTGTTGAACAGTACGACGATTACGAGCATGACACAAACTATGAAGGAGTGAATCGAAATGAGCAATATGGGGTTTTCCTCATTTTATGAGGGAGGAGATGGAGTGATTGTTTGTTATGTTGCTCCAAAATCAGATTATAAAAAAGAAGATTTTTTTGATACTTGTGTAAAAGAGTCAGATGGTTATCACGAACTTGGAGAAGTAAAGGAAGGATATTGCCGATGGTATCCTAATGCTCCAGAAGGCATTGATCTTGATGGTGGCTGTTATTCGTTTTGTAAAGAAGGAAAAGGTGCATTTCCTGTTTGGTACGTTGATATTGAGTGATGTCGCAGTACGACGACACTAACTATATCTATGAAAGGGTGAATCTAGTGATCAAAAAACTTAAGTTAAAACTTAAGACTTCGGTTGGAAATGGAATATTTCATGATTCAAGGTCAGACTGTAATGCTTTGGCAAAAGTTTGTAATCAACTGATTGCAAAGGTAAACGAACTTACCGATAAGGTAAATGAATTAGAGAAAAGACAAAGGGGTGTATAGCGTGAAAAAGAATTCGCTTTTAACAATTTTACTAACTTTGGCACTTATATTAACCGCTTGTACAGATGCTGACATTGCATCTAGCAACCTATCCAAAGCTGCTGACAATTTTGAGATTGATAGACGGATTGTATTTTACAACGGAATCACAGACACATACCTATTAACCATCGAGGGACGTTGTGCATTAGGCAATGCAGATGATCGCTCAGCGCAAGTGACGGTGACCTGTAAAATAGGAGAAAACGAATTCAAGAAGCATTTTCTAGGGTTATCGGATAACGTAACTTACATCGCAGAACAATTGGAGACAGCAAATGTCAGCACCTATCATTACCGTGTTACGTTTAAGCCGGAAGCCATTTTACCAGATATCGATTTAAGGATTAAAGGAGGGAAATCTAGTGAGTGACAATAGACATGGCGAAATTATATTGCATCAGAATGAAGATGGATCAGTCCAATTAAGAGATAATCTATCAAGGTTTTGGTGCGCCTGTGGTGGGGCGGCAGTGCATCGTGATTTTACAGAATTACCGCCACATGATTTTAAGTGCATCAAATGTATTGGAAAAGATCGTGCAGTAGTGAGTAAAGTATTCGTATTGTACCGCAAAAAGAAAAATCAAACAGAGTGGCTAAGAACTCTTAAAGGCGATGCGAATCTAATTGCTGAAGCGTTACGACTTAATTTATTGTCTGGTGATCTAAAGGATTTTGAGTGGAAGGTAGGTGAATCTAGTGAGTGAACAAAACAAACATTGTAAGACCTATCCCGAAATGAATGGGAAAATCGTTGAATATTTACGAATTAGTGATAGTCCAATTGACTTATATGCAGCACAAAGGATCGTAGAGCTAGAGGAGCAACTAGAGCAAGCACAGCTGGAAGTTAACCGTTTGAAAGAAGCAGAGCATGTACGAACGTATTGGACGCGCGAAGGACTGATTGAGCATCTACGTGAACAGAATCAGAAGTTGATTGAAGCACACAATCAGATACTCGCATTAACAACCCTAAAGATTGACGGAGGTCTAGATGGGTTTTTCACAAAACAAAGGATCTCTAGAAATGTTTTACAGGAGGTACAGCATGGGACAAGCACATAGACGTAAGCGAGTGGTGCTATTGCAAGACAATATGATCGATGAGCATGACAAGGTAATTTTTCAAGCAGACATTCCTTATGAAGTTATAAGCGATGTAATCATGAATGAAGATGGTCTATGTGTTCTTATCGTAGATATATGGGTTGATTTCCACTTAGTTCATCAAACGGTAAGGGAGGATGAAAGTTAATGGATAGATACAAGTTTAGAGGTAAGCGATTGGACAATGGTGAGTGGGTGGAAGGGTACTACTTAAAGTACGATGAAACAGAAAGTGAACAGTGTGCTGAAGATTTTTTTGATATAACCAAAGATATAACCAAAGATTATATCCAAGTTTATTCTCATTTTGATTGTTCGCATGACCATCTGCATGAAGTTGATGGATCAACAGTAGGTCAATACACAGGCTTAAGGGATAATAATGGTGTTGACATATACGAAGGAGATGTAGTGAAAACAGTCGCTTTGTTAAACGATCACAACCAAAGAGGCGCAACCAGTAAGGTTATTGTGAGATATTACAATGGAGGTTACTGTCTTTGTTTTGAAGGGTATGAATCTGGAACCGCAATTCAATCATCATTCCTAGTTTCACATGAGATCGAAATCATAGGCAACATACACGACAACAAGGAGCTGCTGCAACAATGAAATGTGTATGTGGTGAATCATTGAAATATATCGCAGGAAGTGACGGATGCGGAGATTTACGCTGTATCTCATGTTTGCGATCATCAGGACATTGTTCAAGTGTCCAGGAAGCTATCAGAGAGTTTACTAGGATCAACCCAAGTAATAAGGAGGTACAGGGGATGAATGAACTAACAAGAGAGCAGAAAACATATGAACTTAAAGCATTTGTACACTTGTACGATGGAATCAGAACGAGGGTAGAAAACCAAACGCATACTGTAGAAGCATCGAGCGAATCGGTTGCGGAAAAGAAAGTGTATGAAGAA
>DXHF01000028.1 GCA_019113605.1 Candidatus Paenibacillus intestinavium | reverse complement strand
GTGTGGAATTTGATAAAGTGAAGGAAATTAATAAATAATATTATTGGTTTACAAGTTTTTAGACCTGCTTCGGTTAACACATCTATTTCATATTTTATTTGTTTCTCGTTCGACTTTATTATATTCTACCTACTTAAGAAATTGTGGATTTTAACAAGTGTTGCGCTTTTCACATTACTTCATAGATAAAGTCGACATCATTAAATATTAGTTACTAATATTATATATAGTTTCACATAGTTACCAGTAAAACTTTTCTAGTTTGCAATTAAGGATGACTGTAGACTACTTATGATCACAAAAAAGCTGACTTACAAAACAGCATATTGCTCTGTTTGTAAGTCAGCTCCCAAACTATTTCAGTAGATTATAAATACTTTTAATCGCTTCTGCACGAGTCAGATTAGATTGTGGAGCAAAGGAATTGCCTCCACGACCGTTGAGCAAGTGCAACGATTGCGCTTTTGCTATACTATCTGCTGCCCAGTTACTAATGCTAGCTGCATCAGCAAAACTTGCTGAGCTACCGTTGCTATCAATCTTACTATTCATATTCTCGTAAGCGCGTACTAGCATAACCGCCATTTCTTCACGTGTAATTGCTGCTCCTGGATTGAATTTCCCGTTACCATTACCTAGAATAATTCCACTTTCATAAGCAGCTGCAGCATATGCCGCATACCAATCCGTTGAAGCTACATCATCAAAATAATGATTTGCTGTAGAATTGGACGTTAGATTTAATGTACGTGTGATTAATGCCATAAATTCTGCACGAGTAATTTCTCGATTTGGCTCAAACGTTACATCCGTAACTCCTGTAGCTATTAATTTTGATGATAGATCAGTAATAGCTTCATATGCCCAATGTTCCGTCGTTACATCGTTGAACGATTTATCTACTTCAACAACAACATATTGACCTGCCTCAGCAGCTATTGCAATAAGCTTGCCGTCTACAACATGACTTGGAATGTATTGTAACGAACCATCTACGTTCAATTTGAACACATTTACCTTGTTATTACTATTAGCTGGAGCTACAAAGCTAAGCTCGATGCTACCTAATTCACTTAACGCAATACTAGTACCATCTAATAATGATAGACCTACTTCGTATACGCTTGATCTGAACGCTACTTGTGCTTTAGCAGTCTGTGCAGCGTTTTGTGCAGCCTCAATCGCTTTCGCAGCATCAACTGGCTTCATCGTTACAATGATGTTTTTGCCCACTCCTGCTTGCTTAGCAGCTTGATCCAGCAGTTCTTGAGTAAGTGTTAATAAAATCTCACCATTGTTCAGTACAATAGCGTTATTCCCTACAAGCTCTCCCGCATTACTTGGTAGTTCAACAGTGTTTACGCCCTTATCAACAGCAACAACTGGGTTCTTACTTAACTCCTCAGATGTTACCGTTTGTGAGTCCTTCATAGCAGGTGTTTCATGTTCCTCAACGTTTCCAGATCCTGTACCAGGCGTCGGCTTTGGTGTCGGCGTCGGTGTTGGAGTAATGATATCTACGAAGTTGATTACATACTTTAACGTCGATACATTGTCCTCGCCTATTACAATAATGTTCATTTGCTCCGTACCTACTTCTTCAATCTCAACCATTGCCCCGGCTTGCGTAGCCTGTGCAGCAACTACACCCTTCAATTTTTTATCGACTTTATACGTCAATACACCTGGAGAGAACGATGTAACCTGCTCGCCATCTATCGTTAGCTCACTTAATGTTGCATCTGTTTGCGGAACTGTAATTTTCGCTAAATTAATGCCTGCTTCCGGTGCAAAATAAATCGTACCGTCAATCCCTAAAGTCATACTATTTACGAATCCATCGTAAATCTTTGTATATTGCAATGTCTCAGGATCAATCGCATATAGATCACGTGATAGTGTCGTATATATTAATCCATCTGGAGCCCATTTCAATTCATATGGCATCCATTTACTAGTATTATACATACTTGGATTAATCATTTTTTGCTTTGCAATTGTAATATTGTTAATATCACTCACATCTAAAGCAAAAATCGTGCCGTCAACAACACCCCATAATAAGCCATCAGGGCCAAACTCAATAGATCCAATCATTTTCGGTGCATCATCAATATCTAAACCTAACTCGGATAGCTTAATTCTCTTTAGAACCTGCTCCTGTTTCACATCCCATACAAAAATAACTGCTTCTTCCTCAGATGGATCGATGCCTAAGCCTCCCCAAAGCGTTGTACTGCCGAACAGTATGTCATTGTTGTAGGCCAGACCGATAATGCTTTGATTTTGAACGATGACATCATGATCAAATTGCTTCCACTCGTTGCTCGGCTCATCAAAGGTTACTAATGATCCACCAAGGTAACCATAGTCAGGCACTGTACCAACAAATAACTTATTATCGCCTGAAGTAATCGCGAATGGGCGGTCCTGATGCTCAATATCAAATACTTTCACTGGATTTTCATTCATTACAGCATCTTTCGTAATATCATAGGCATACATCACTGCAGATACATACGTACCATAGTATACTTTGTCATTGAGGAAGCCAATGCCTTCTGGTTGAGCAAATGTTGGCAAATTAACCTCGATGTTTTTCGTAAATGGATTGTATACACTCATACCGCGCTGATATCCACCAAGATACAAGCGACCATCAAAGCCAGTTTGTAGAGACTGAATATTAACAGGCTGTAAATCTACATCAAGATCTACATATTCCATTGTTTTCGCCTTCACATCAATATGAATATATTCACCATACTGTGTCAGCATAGATAGAATCGTTTTACCAGCATTTTTACCAGATTGTGGCGTAATCCAAGTGAAATCCTTTACTCGAACGGTATCTGGCAAATTTTCATTCAATGGGATAAGCGTTGTTTTCTTGACCTCAAGATCATATTGATAGAAGCTCGTTCCGCTTTTGAAGTAAACGATGTTTTCATTATTGGGATCTGGCTCTGACAGCATGTCATTGTAGGTAAATGTAGCATCAACAGCACCAGTCTTAGCATCCAATACAACCATATTAATTGTGCTTACTGCTGCGAAGATTTTCCCATTAATAACATAAACACCACCCATTGTACCTGTTGTACCGGAGTAGTTAGGAATATTAATTTCCGTCTTTTCTCCTGTTGCACGATTGACTTTATACAAAGCAATTGTCGTACCTACAGCAGCGTAAATATATTCATCATCTACAGCTATACCACGAACATATTGCTGCCCCGCTTCGACAACACCATAATTTCTAAATGTTCTATTCGTTATATTATATTCAAACAACTTCCCATCCGTTAAAGCGCTATACGTTCCACCGTAAATCCTGTCATCAATCGCTTCAAGATCCCATACCCAGCTATCTGCTGTGTTGTAACCAAGATTTTCTACCTGTTGAGTTACAGGATCATAGCGATAAAGCAAACCATCCTCTGTACCTGAGAAATATACATTTTTCTCTTTGTCTATCGTCATCGCCCATGTTGCGACCGTGTTAGGTATAACCTGTGAAAACTTCAATGCACCCGTATCTCCATCAAGTACAAAGAACGTCCCTGGCTTTCCATTTGTTACAAAATAAACTTCATTCTCGCCATTCGCATTCGTCTGAATGGCCCCTGCTTGACCTAAGCTCACATCTACCATCGCTCCCAAATTTACTGGGCTACTATATTGTCGATCAAGCGGTATTTCTTTTCCAATTACCGTTAAGGAGATATTATCGAAATACGCTGTTGTTAAACTTGGTGCACCCGAATAAATAGATACAGTCATATATGCAGCATTAGCTGGTACCTCAGCTGTTTTGCGCATCGTAGTCCAAGTCTTGCTACCTAGCGATGTGCTTGAAAACATTTCTTGAATCGTACTTCCAATCCTTACACCATCTGTCGTATAGAAATCCATTTCCAGTACAATATTATGTGTTTGCTGCGTTACATACACATCAGTAGCTAGCAGCATCGGATCTCCTGGCGCAACTGCTACAGGATCACTAATCATGCGCAAGCCAGCATTCGTATTATTATCATTGAATAATAAGCTTTGCGTACCTTGATTAACTACGTCTGTACTAATTGAAATTGTTCCAGCTGCTGCGTTGGGATCAATCGACCAGTTAGGAACCGTTGCATCTGTAACTGGCGCTTCAAAATCGCCATTCAACAATTCTGTTGCATAGGTCGGTAGTTCGCCCGGGTCTGGACTTGGGCTTGGACTTGGGCTTGGACTTGGGCTTGGACTTGGGTCTGGCTCTGTGAACTCACTAACAACAATGTCATCGATATAAACTTTCGTACGACTTATATTGCCTGACTCAATCGAAACTATTGCCTTTACCGCTCCGACTGGTGCAGTAAATGGTTCAATCAAACTAATCTCCGTCCAGCCTTTGTCTACAAGTGTCCCCTTAGCATTTATAATAGATGCATTAGGAGTCATTCGACTATTATCTTTATTATAAAAATAAATGCGCATATTGAATTGATGGGATTGCTTAATAGCATTCACTTTAGCGTATAATTCATAGGTCTTTCCTTCCGTTATGTCAAATTGATCAGAATGAAGCTGTAACAACGCATTGTTATCGCCGTTTACTGCTGTATAAATATCGTCAAATAACAACACTTGATTACCTTCAACCATGGCAGTTAATGGCGGCATATACTTATTTGTAGATGTCCAGCTAGGCACAACTGCATCAATCGAAAAGTCCTCTGTAAATGCCACCTGTTCTGCTTCAGCTGCGAGCGTTGTGGTTACCTTCACATCATCCAGCATAAAGGAATCTTGCGTCGCACCGTTAGTATAGAAGCTAAGTTTCGCAGTAACTGCATCCACTGGCGCAGTAATCGCAGAATCAAAATTCAGCCAAGCTGCTGAGCTATCTGTCGGAGCTAACCATTCATTGTCTGAAGAAGTAATGAGCTCATCCACATCGTTATAAAACTCGATACTATAATGCAGATTTTCTGTAGCTGCATTGTTCCAATATATTTTACCTTCAATTTGAACATCTGCACCTGCTGGTACAGTAAATGCAGATGTCGTAACGGATATCATTTGATCAAAACCCTCAACAGAAAGATGGCGATTTTGTTCAGTTATCTTTGTTTCATTCAATGTATTAAGTAATGTTGCATAGCCTGAAGTAGCTTCCCATCTAGCAATAGTTGTATCTGCATCGAAACTATCACTAAAAATTGGTTCAGATTTATATATACTCGTTTCCGCTGAAGCAGCCATTGGCACTGCTCCAATCATTAAAACTCCACATAGTGCCGAAAGTGTCCATTTTTTAAACCTATGTTTTTTCATTTTGTTTGCCCCTCTACTTAAGTTTTTAACAGATCATTCAACTTCTCATACGTTGAATCGTTTAATCTATCATTTCGAGTCTGGATGCCAAAGACTAATAGATAGTCACCTCCCTAAATATAGTAAATTGTTAAACTTCGTCCCCGCTCATTCAATTACACATTTTGTAACTTATTTTTGTCGTTGTAACTATGTCCAATCTAATAGATAGCGTTTTCATTTCTTGCTGAAATCTTATATAATTTACTATGAAGCGTCAATATAGGGAAAAGTGGCGAGAATTACCCATCAGACAGCTATAATTGTAATATTTTAACTATCTCTGAACATTATATAGATAATACAGAGATCTCTTGCTCGTTTTCCTTATACTTTTTAGCTTTTTCTTCTACATTTTTCTTCATTATTAAAGAAAGGAATTAGCCTATTATCAATTACTATTATTTCTTTTTTGGAAAACCACAAAAAATAAGGGCTAGCAGCTTCATTTACCGAAGCCTTCAGCCCTTTCGTTAAACTTAGTCTATTATAGGATGCCAGGAGGATATACAAGATGACGATATCTAAACAAGAAATTATCATTTCACAAAACCCTACACGCGAGCAGCTTGAATCTATTTATGATTTACTAGGTGATGTTTTTTCGTTAGGTCGTGCATTTTTTCAAGAGAGAATGGATTTTGATTCCTCATATGATGCCGCTACAACTTGGTTTGCCTCAGTCGACGGTACAATTGCCTCTACCGTACAAATTTTCCCGTTGCATATTCGCGTTGGAAAAGCTAGCCTGAAAATTGGAGCGATGGGCAGTGTAGGAACAAATCCTAACTTTCGAGGTATGGGACTCGCACATAAAATACTTAATGATCAAACGGATTGGATGAAAAGCGAGGACTATGATCTAAGTCTGCTACTTGCAAGCATACATCCCTTTTATGAAAAGGTTGGTTGGAGGCTTATTCCTGAAAAGGCGTATTCTATCCCACGTCCAACAGTAGCACCTAGCAATACTAGCTTAGATATCATTCCGTTTGAACCTGCCTACTTAGACGATTTACGTGCCATCTACGAGCAATTTAATAATGAGCGCACCTATACCGTCATTCGTGATGAAGCATATTGGGATGATCTAATGAAATGGCCGCTTTGGAAAAATAATGATTGCTTAATGATTCGTAAAGATGAGCGCATTGTTGCATACGGTATTTTGGAAAAGGCAGATAAAGACAACCTTTTCATCCATGAATTTGCTTATCTACCGGAAGCCGAGGAGGATGTAGTAGATTTATTGCTTGCATTATGCCAACGGTGCCCTCAGGCACAACAAATTTTCTCAATGCTTGCTGAGGATCATTGTATTACTACTTTTTTCAAGGAGCAAGCCGCAACGGAGCATGTGATTAACGTAGCTATGTGGAAAAAAATCAACTTTAATTCTACATTCACTAAGCTACAACCTGAATTAGAAGCTAGACTTCAGCGTAATGAACATATTGCAACACAACCACTTCATCTTGACCTATATAGCGCTGATGAGCATATTTATTTGGATTATGAGCAGCAAAAGCTAACGATTTCACAAGTAAGCAAGCAGGACGCTACTTATATACCGTGTGTCGTCGATGAGGTCCAATTAATCTCTTATATTATTTGGGGTTATGAGGCGGCTAATGATGGAAGTGAGGAAGTTATTGTTGGAGATGAAGCTTCTCGCATTTTACAAGCATTATTCCCTAAGCAAAATGCGACCTTCTATTTCTCTGATCGCTTCTAATCGCTGAGCTATACAATAAGGAGGGGGTGTTCCCGTATAGGAACACCCCCTCCTTATTGATGCACTACTTTCGTGTCATATGCGACGCCGAATACGCCACAATAGCATACTCATCGTTATCAAAGCCCGATTTTTGACCCCCCCTTAAATATATGTTCAAAAATCGGGCTTTCAGAACCGAGCAGGTGAAACGTTACTTGAGAAAGGCGGAAGCGCAAGTGTACGTTATTGGTACACGCGAACCGTACTTTCCAAGTTCGTTTCAGATGCAATGTCGAATATGCTACAACGCATTACATCGTTATCAAAGCCCGCTTTTTGAACTACCCCTTAAATATATGTTCAAAAATCGGGCTTTCAGAACCGAGCAGGTGAAACGTTACTTGAGAAAGGCGGAAGCGCAAGTGTACGTTATTGGTACACGCGAACCGTACTT
>DXHF01000326.1 GCA_019113605.1 Candidatus Paenibacillus intestinavium | reverse complement strand
TGGTGTTTGATAGATTTTAGTTTGTCATTATATATTGTGGGAGGGATTACTATGATTCTGGTTATTGATAATTATGATTCATTTACTTACAACTTGGTGCAATATTTGGGTGAGCTTGGTCAGGAAATTGTTGTTAAACGTAATGACGAGATTGATATGGCTGGCATCGAGACGTTAGCTCCTGATCACATTATGATCTCTCCTGGTCCTTGTTCTCCGAATGAAGCGGGGATTAGCTTAGAGGTTATTGAGCATTTTAAAGGGATTATCCCGATTATTGGAATATGCCTTGGTCATCAATCAATAGGTCAAGCTTTTGGTGGTGAGGTTGTTCGTGCGGAGCAATTGATGCACGGTAAAACTTCGCAAATTCTTCATGATGGCAAATCTTTATTCGAGGGACTACCATCGCCATTTACGGCAACAAGATATCATTCCTTGATTGTACGCCGAGAGTCATTGCCTGATTGTCTTGAGATTACTGCCCAGACGGAAGCGGGAGAAATTATGGGGCTACGTCATAAGGAGTATCCGATTGAAGGACTGCAGTTCCATCCAGAATCGATCATTACTGAGCATGGTTTACGTATGCTTAGCAATTTTTTGAAGCTAAGCGTAGCGAAATAGTTGCTTGGTCACATATGGAGATAAGATAATGAAAATATATATAAATGGAAAAATGATGAATGCGGAAGAAGCTATGGTCTCAGTGTATGACCATGGCTTTTTATACGGTCTAGGTTTGTTTGAGACTTTTCGAACTTATGGTGGGCAAAGTTTCCTGCTAGAGCGGCATATGGAGCGTCTTGAGACTGCTAGCCAATACCTTGGTATTAAGTTATCAATAACGTTAGGACAATTACAGCGTATCGTACAATCGCTATTAGAAGCTAATGCATTAGTGGATGGCTATGTAAGAGTAACGGTTAGCGCTGGTACAGGTGAACTAGGACTGCCTACGCAAGATTATAATGAACCAACTGTTGTCGTGATGGTGAAACCAATCGGAGATCCGACGTTTGAACAGTGGCGCAATGGGAAAGCATTACAGTTATTGCAGACGGTACGTAATACGCCAGAGGGTCCATATCGCTTCAAATCACTACATTTCATGAATAATATTATCGCTAAGCGTGAGTTGTTAGCGTTAGGTGAAGCTACGGTTATTGGTGCAGAAGGTTTGATGTTAACGAATAACGGTTATATTGCAGAAGGTATCGTTAGTAATTTGTTTTTCGTCAAAGATGAGACGATCTACACTCCCCATCTGGATACAGGGATTTTGCCAGGTATTACGCGAGAGTTCGTAATGCAATTGGCGAAGCAGCAAGGATTTACAGTTGAAGAAGGACGGTATACATTTACACAGCTATGGGAAGCATCAGAAATTTGGATGACCAATTCCATTCAAGAGCTTATCCCGATTACTTCTTTACTGGATGCAGCAGGTCATACGAAGCAGATTAGCGAAGGAGTAGCGGGTCATTACTGTCATCAGCTTGCAGCAGCCTATCGCGCTACGATACAACGAAAAGATTGAAGGTGAAGACATCGTGGTACAACCGGTATTTTGGACAAGAAATTATTTGCTAAGTGGACAAGTTCCTTTGCAATTAGGACAGCGGACACTAGTGATGGGAATATTGAATATAACGCCAGATTCTTTCTCCGATGGTGGTAAGTATAATTCTGTGGAGCGAGCACTTCAGCATGTAGATCAGCTTGTTGCCGATGGTGTAGACATTATCGATATTGGTGGCGAATCGACAAGACCTGGTTTCGTTCCGGTCACGATAGCTGATGAGATCGCCAGAGTGATACCTGTTATTAAGGCAATACGCCAAAAATATCCGTTACTTCCACTATCGATTGATACATATAAATCAGAAACAGCAAAGGCTGCATTAGCAGCAGGAGCACATATTATTAATGATATTTGGTGCTTGAAATATGATCCTGATATGGCCTATGTAGCAGCGGAATATCGTTGCCCTGTCATACTGAATCACAATCGTACCGATGCCAATGATGAATATGGCATTGAGGAAGTAATGGAAGAGTTACTGGAAAGTGTACATATTGCGATTGATGCTGGTGTTGCGCATGATCAAATATGGTTAGATCCAGGAATTGGGTTTGCCAAAACATATGAGCAAAATTTAAATATTCATGCGAGATTAGCTCAATTGAATGCTTTAGGATATCCTGTACTCTTAGGAACATCACGCAAAAAGTTTATTCGTGAAGCATTGGCAATGACCGTAGAAGAAATTGCAGAAGGCACGATTGCTTCTAACGTGCTTGGAATTACGCAAGGCTGCCAAATTGTGCGCGTGCATGATGTGCGTGCAATGAAGAAGGCAGCGCTGATGACAGATGCACTATTATATCGAATACCACAATACAAGGAGCAATAGTTATGGATAAAATGCAATTAAAAGGTATGCGTTTCTATGGTTATCATGGTGTGTTTGCAGAGGAAAATCGTCTAGGTCAACAATTCATAGTTGATCTAGAACTAATAATGGATATGCAACAAGCTGCTCTTACCGATGAATTACAGCATGCGCTTGATTATTCCGAGCTACATGGCTTCGTACAAGCGATTGTAGAAGGTCCACCATTCAAATTAATTGAAGTATTAACGTCACAAGTTGCTTCCCAAGTGTTAGAGCATTATACTAATGTGCATGAAGTTACTGTACGTGTTACGAAGCCACATCCGCCATTCAAAGTGGAGTTTGATGGTGTAACAATTGAAATGAATAGAAAGCGAGCTTCTCATGACTAATTCAGTAACAGCTATGAAGGCATATATTGCCATGGGTTCAAATGTGGGTGATCGAGAGCATTGGTTACGCCAAGCCATAGATACGCTTGATCGACATAACGCAATTGAAATAACTAAAGTATCAAACATATATGAGACTGATCCCGTAGGATATACGGAGCAACCGTCTTTTCTTAATATGGTTATTGAAGTGCGTACGACATTATCTGCACCTGCATTATTATTAGAGCAATTGGCCATTGAACAACAGTTAGGCAGAGTAAGAGAAGTACAATGGGGTCCTCGCACTATTGATTTGGATTTGTTATTATATGATAATGTTTCATTGGAGTCAGATTTATTAGTGTTGCCACATCCTAGAATGATGGAGCGGGCATTTGTGCTAGTTCCACTCCATGACGTGTTATCTAAGGTGCATCTCCTATACAACGAAGTGAAGGGTATTGCCGAAGAAGCGCTGCAATTGAGAAAGGAAGGCATTACACTATGGACAACGATCAACTAGCTCAGCGAGTCAGGGCATTTCGTAAATTAAAAGGTTTTACACAAATTGAGCTCGCTGAAGAACTGGGAGTATCCGTTGCAGTTCTAGGTTCACTAGAACGTGGTACTAGACGGAATGATCCCAAGTTGCTGAAGCTGATAGCCAATACATTAGATATTAGTTATGAAGAACTGATTACAATTCGAGAGGGGTAAGGATCTACATGCTGAAAATCGGGGGCATTGAGATGAAAAATCAAGTAGTGCTGGCACCGATGGCAGGCGTGTGTAATCCGGCCTTTCGTCTTATTGCCAAAGAGTTTGGTGCAGGACTTGTATGTGCTGAGATGGTAAGTGATAAGGCAATTCTACACGGCAACAAAAGGACGCTAGAAATGTTATTTGTTGATGAACGTGAGAAGCCATTGAGCTTGCAAATTATTGGCGGTGATCGAGAGTCGTTAATTGAAGCAGCCAAAGTCGTAGATAAACAGACGAATGCTGATATTATCGATATTAATATGGGCTGCCCTGTACCCAAGGTAACAAAATGTGATGCAGGTGCACGTTGGCTACTTGATCCGAATAAGATTTATGAGATGGTATCTGCAGTAGTAGATGCCGTAGATAAGCCTGTTACGGTGAAAATGCGAATTGGCTGGGATAGCGAGCACATCTTTGCAGTTGAAAATGCACAAGCGGTTGAACGTGCAGGCGGTAGTGCTGTAAGTGTACATGGTCGTACTCGTGAGCAACAATATACAGGTAAAGCGAACTGGGATATTATTAAGCAAGTGAAACAGGCTGTATCTATTCCTGTTATCGGTAATGGAGATGTATTCGAGCCTGAGGATGCGCGGAGACTGTTAGATCATACTGGTTGTGATGGTGTAATGATTGGCCGTGGTGCATTAGGTAATCCATGGATGTTATATCGTACGATTCAGTATTTAACTACGGGAGAATTAATAAGCGATCCATCGCCGCGAGAAAAGCTTGAAGTTGCAGTTTTGCATATGGACCGCCTAATCGCACTACGTAATGAGTCTGTAGCTGTACGTGAAATGCGTAAGCATATGGCATGGTACATGAAGGGCTTGCCAGGAGCAGCTCGTGTGAAAGATAAAATTATGGAAGAAACAAATCGCGATCGTCTAGTGGAAATATTAGAAGAATACGTTATATCTTTGGATGGAGTCGAGTTGACTACACAAACTTAACGACGATTATCAATGAAGGATATGGAATGAAATATTCGTTAATACCGTACGAATCGACAAAATTCTACACGATTCATCGGAGGATTGTTTGTTAAATAAAACGATTTCATACATCTGATTGACATATCATTCATCTATGCCATATAATCTTGCAATATAAATCTTAGTTCATAGGATATTCAAAAGCTCGCTTAACATCACGAGGTTAATTCAAGTCGTTTGTTTGACTTTCGTTACGGCGATCCAACGTTTTGAATGTTGAAAATACACAGAAATATATTAATGCGAGCATCATAAAATTAATTTGCAATATATTAAATAATCAGTGAATTCATATCTACGTATGAAAATAGGTCACATGATAGGAGACATGGAAAGATGAATGATAAGGAAACAATTCTGACTCAAGCTGGACTGAAGAAATACGAGGATGAGTTAGAAACTCTAAAGTCCGTTAAACGCCGTGAAGTAGCTGAACGAATTAAAGTCGCTATTGGTTATGGAGACATTAGTGAAAACTCTGAGTATGAAGATGCAAAAAACGAACAGGCTTTTATTGAAGGTAGAATTATTACTTTAGAGAAGATGCTGCGTAATGCAAGAATTATTAATAATGACGAAATCGGTATAGATGTCGTTAGCGTTGGTTGTATCGTTGTGGTAGAGGATCTGGAGTTCGGCGATCAAACGGAATACTCGATTGTAGGAACGGCGGAGGCTGATCCATTCGAGAATAAGATTTCTAATGAAAGTCCACTTGGTAAAGCAATGCTTGGTAAAGACAAAGGAACAGTCGTTGAAGTAAACGTTCCAGCCGGCAATATTCAATATAAAATTGTAGATATTAAAAAATAAGGTATACTTAGTTCATTAGAAAGCTTCCCTTAGGAAGCTTTTTGAACGTTTACCGCTAGATTCGAGGAGATGAATACATTGGAAACAGAAAATAATGTCCAAGAGTTAAGTGAATTGCTACAAATTCGTCGTGACAAATTAGATTCACTAAGGGAGCTTGGAGTAGATCCTTTTGGTAGCAAATTCGATCGCTCACATAATGCAAAAGAAATTTTAGATGGTTATGCTGAAGTGGACAAGCCTGAACTAGAAGTGATGGCAATCCCAGTAAGTATAGCGGGGCGCATTATGCAAAAACGTGGAATGGGTAAAGCTAGCTTTGCTCATGTTCAAGATTTAACGGGACGTATTCAAATTTATGTTCGTAAAGATACAGTAGATGAGAATAAATTTGCCGCGTTTGAGATGCTTGATATCGGTGACATTGTAGGTGTTAAAGGTATAGTATTCAAAACAAACACAGGCGAAGTTTCTATTAAAGTGCAAGAAATTGAAGTGTTGACTAAATCACTGCTTCCTCTTCCAGATAAGCATCATGGTTTGAAAGATGTTGAACTTCGCTATCGTCAACGTTATGTTGACTTGATTATGAGCCCCGATGTCCAACAAACATTTATTGCACGTTCAAAAATTATTCAATCTATGCGTCGCTACTTAGACTCTCTAGGTTACCTAGAAGTTGAAACACCTACTTTGCATTCCATTGCTGGTGGTGCAGCGGCACGTCCGTTTATTACACATCACAATGCATTGGATATGCAGTTATATATGCGTATCGCAATCGAATTACATTTGAAACGTCTAATCGTTGGTGGATTAGAGAAGGTGTATGAGATTGGACGTGTATATCGTAATGAAGGGATGTCTACTCGTCACAATCCTGAATTTACAATGATTGAATTATACGAAGCATATGCGGATTACAAAGATATTATGGCTTTAACGGAAAATATGATTGCACATATTGCGCAAGAAGTTCTTGGAACAACGAAAATAATGTACCAAGGTGTTGAGATTGATCTAACGCCACAGTGGCGTCGTGTTACAATGGTTGATATCGTTAAGGAAGTAACTGGTGTTGATTTCAGTGTTAATATAACTGATGAAGAGGCACATGCATTAGCGAAAGAACATAAAGTTGCTGTTGAAGCTCATATGACTTTCGGTCATATTCTCAACGAGTTCTTTGAACAGTTCTGCGAGGAAACATTAATTCAACCAACATTTGTAACGGGGCACCCAGTAGCTATTTCACCATTAGCTAAGAAAAATGCCCTGGACCCGCGCTTTACAGATCGCTTTGAGCTATTTGTTGTCGCACGTGAACATGCCAATGCATTTACAGAGCTTAATGATCCGATTGATCAACGCGAGCGCTTTGAAGCTCAAATGACTGAAAAAGAGCAAGGGAATGACGAAGCTCATGAAATGGATGATGATTTCATCCGTGCACTTGAATACGGTATGCCTCCTACAGGTGGGTTAGGTATCGGTATCGATCGTCTAGTTATGTTGTTAACAGATGCACCTTCTATTCGCGATGTACTACTATTCCCTCATATGAGAGAACAAAAACCACAAGAATAGAATAATGCAAGTACAAGTTCAACAAGGTTGCCATTCTGAACAACCTGTTTTATAGAAGCTTTACATCTTCTGAATTTCGAAGATGTAAAGCTTTATCTACATATAGACGTGAGCGTACAGGCCATTGGTATATACAGTGTCGAATGAAGTATTATAAAAAGAATTGAAAATATCTTGAGAAAAGACTTGCATTCCGCTAGCACGCTATGGTATATTATTTCTTGTCGCCGCGAGAGATTGGTAGACACACCAGAAAACAAGACGAGCTTCAAACTTACATTATGTAACGAGAAACGGCTTGAATTTCTAACACGAAGCTAACATGGACGCAAGTTCATTGCATATCTTCCTTGAAGAATTCCCGAGCGAAAGCTCATCGAAAACTTCTTTGATCTTTGAAAACTGAACAACGAGTAAGAACTGCCATTAACCATTTTCACCCCGTGAAAATGGTTAATAACAAGCGAAACAAAATGAGCAAGTCAAACACCTTAATGGAGAGTTTGATCCTGGCTCAGGACGAACGCTGGCGGCGTGCCTAATACATGCAAGTCGAGCGGAGTTTGAAAGAAGCTTGCTTCTT
>DXHF01000325.1 GCA_019113605.1 Candidatus Paenibacillus intestinavium | reverse complement strand
ACTGTATTTCGCGATTGTCATGTAACTGAAGTATCTGTAGGTCATTATACAGATTTTGAAGTAACACCAACTTGCGGCTTAGCGACATCGGTTAAAGTATTAGGTATGTTTGATGAGCCACGTGCTTTTCTAGAGCCTGAAAGAGTGAACGCCAAAATATTATGGTTCGGTCAAGGCTTTGTAGAATACAGACTAGCCAATTATTTGAATAAAAATGAAAATCCCCTTGAGTTAGAAATATCAATGGAAATTTCATCAGAAGCCCCATTTGCTAACGAAAACTGGCCGTCAGATATTACATTTACATTGAATGGCGTAGATATTGGAAAATGGACAAGTCCTGGGGATTTCGGTGGTGACAAGCAACGTGGTCGCTATACACCTGACTGGTGGTGGGATGAAATTAATCAGTATGGTTTGCTGAAGATGCTGAAGATTAATGAAGAAGGTACCTTTATTGATGGGATGAAAATTTCTGATGTGAAATTATCTAGCCTTGATCTTGATCTTAAGCAGTGGAAATTCCGTATATCTGTATTGGAAGATGCGGAAAATGTAGGTGGCGTAACACTGTTCGGAAGCGGATTTGGTAACTATAATCAGGACTTAGTGTTTAAGCTTTATTATGATCGCCGACTAACTGATGCGGAAATAGCGGAGGCTACTAAAGCTGCTAAAGCAAAATAATACAAAAACGCATTCTATCTCACCTGTATGGTGACACGGAATGCGTTTTTTTACTTTGAATTACAAAGCTAGATCAGTCTCTTCCATTGGAAGAGCAGATTTCTGAACGGGTCTACCTAGATCTGGAAAACCAGACGGTGTCCAAGTTAAAGGTTGAACGCAAGTATGACGATTAGGATCATACAATGGGTCACCAACAATCTCCTTGTAATTACGAGCGTGATATACGAGCAAATCCGTAACGCCGTCTTCTGCTACTGTGAAGCTATTATGCCCAGGTCCGAAGATAGACAACTTCTCATAAGTCCCAAAGATCGGTGCTGGTGACTTATTCCATGATAGCGGATCAAGTAAATTACTATCTTCATCTGCCCAGAGCAGGCCCATACAATAATGATGGTCAGTTGCACTAGCTGAATAAGTCATAAATATTTTCCCATTACGCTTCAATATAGCAGCTCCTTCATTAACGAGGTAGCCAATTTTTTCCCATTCATATTCAGGTATGGAAATACGAACTTGATTAGAAGAAAGTGTCCAAGGGTTGATCATCGGTGCTATATATAGATTAGAGTTACCTGGAATTTTAGCATCTTTTTGAGCCCATACATAGTAACGTTGTCCACGGTGTTCAAAGGAAGTAGCATCTAATGAAAACGATTCCCAATTTGTTGTCACTTGTCCCTTTTCTATCCAAGGACCTTCTAGTGGATTAGTTGCATCACATTCTAATGCGAACATACGATGATCAAATAATCCTTCATTTGTTTCGGCAGTACGAGCTGCTGCGAAGTAAATATACCATTTGTTATCGATGTAATGAATTTCGGGAGCCCAAATATTTGCGCTCATGGGACCCGTATCATATTTGCGCCAGCATACGAAAGGCACTGCCTCTGCAAGACCACTAATCGTGGAAGCACGACGCAGTTCAATGCAATCATAGCTAGGAACTGATCCAGTAAAGTAATAATAGCCGTCTGAATGTTTATAAATCCATGGATCAGCGCGTTGGGGAATAATCGGATTTATATACTCCGTTGTTAAATTGTTAGTCATACAGTCCTCCTGACTATAAAGTTAATATAAACATTAAGTATTCATAATAATATTAATATCACATAAACTAATCTTTTTGTCTAGTAGGTTTTCAAAATTCACATAAAAAAATCGTCTAAACGGTGGAATGATACAATGAAAAGCACTATTTTTAAGGGAAACCTCTTGAAATGGCAAAGGCTCTAGGTTAAACTAATTCGCATATAGGTTAATTAGTTAGTCTATATATTAATGATTATATTAAAAACTATGGTGGGTGAATATAATGAGCAACTTTATTAACGGTGAAATTATTAATAATGAAAAGTTACTTGTTCAATACAAATGTGAAAAATCTCAAGAAATTGGTTATGACAGTTCAATCTATAACAATCATGCAATCGCTTACGGTGAAAGTATATTGCCGCAGCATGTGACCATTGAAGGTAGGGAAGCAGTAATGCTTACAGGTGGAAAACATGGTAATAGCTATTTACAGCTACCATCTACAATATTATCGACTGTTAATGACTATACCGGCTTGACAGTAACAAGCTGGATATATCTATTGCCAGGACAAAGCGTATGGGAACGATTATTCGATTTTGGGGCAGGAGCACAAGGGCCATATTTATTTTTAACGCGTAATTTGCGTGGTGTTTGTTTTGCTGGTCAAGATATTGCAATAGATCCGAATAAATCATTGCCGACTGGTGAGTGGATTCATATTGCGATGACGATATCGGGAACCGAAGGTGCAACAGCAAGCAGTGCTGGTCCTATCCTTTATGTGAATGGTGAACTGGTTGCTGACGGTTCAATAAGTCAAACAGCTAGTGGAACGTATTTGAAATATAGAGAATGGATCGCTACCTTTGATCGTTCCGA
>DXHF01000324.1 GCA_019113605.1 Candidatus Paenibacillus intestinavium | reverse complement strand
AAGCCGTATGTACGTTCATCAGCTACATAATGTGACCCCATTAATGAATGCATCACATCTGTTACACGATTCAATATATGAAATACAACACTTAGTAAAATTGCTAATCCACCGTAAATTAGCATCAGCTTGTTTTTCTCTTTTAACAACTATTACACCTACTCTTAAAGTTATCTAGATTGCATTAATCTATATGCGCCACTAAATAAGCGCTACTCTATAGGGTAGCACTCACTTCTCAACATTTTCTGAACATTTCCGACATTTTCAGAACATTTTCCGAGTGTTTTCGAGCTTTTTCGATATTTCTATCTAAAAAAAGATACTACTTCATCGATTATTGCATTTCGATGATAGTAATATCAGTTGAACTAACATATTGAATAAACTAACGAAATATTAGCTCATCATTGAACCTTTTCATACTGGCTAACGATCGCTTTAAGATATTCAAGGAAAGGACCACGCAGCTTCGGTCTCCGTAGTGCATATTCAACAGTCGCTTCTAGAAAACCTTGCTTGTCCCCAACATCGTAACGGCGCCCTTCAAATTCGAATGCATAAACCGCTTCATGTCGTGCAAGCTGATTCAATGCATCCGTCAATTGAATTTCCCCATTCGCACCAGGCGAAGTATTTTCTAAAATATCAAATATAGAGGGCATAATAATATAGCGTCCTAATATTGCAACGTTTGAGGGTGCATTTTCAGTATTTGGCTTCTCGACTAGATTATCAACCCGATATACACTCTCATCAATTTTTGTACCATCAACAATGCCATATTTATGCACATCTGCCTGCTTCACTTGTTGTACGCCAAGCACTGTATTATTGTAATATTCATATATATCGATTAACTGTTGTAAGCATGGCGTTTCACTATGCACAATATCATCGCCTAATAAAACAGCGAATGGTTCATTGCCAATAAAGCTTTTTGCACAATAAATAGCATGCCCTAACCCTTTCGGTTCCTTCTGTCTTATATAATGAATATTAACCATATTCGATATTTGACGTACCTCCTCCAGCTGATCAAATTTCTCCTTCGCCTCTAGCTCTAGTTCAAGCTCAACCGATTTATCAAAATGATCTTCAATCGATTTCTTATTACGACCTGTAATAATCAGAATTTCATCTATACCTGAAGCAACGGCTTCTTCTATAATAAATTGCAATGTAGGCTTATCTACAATCGGAAGCATTTCTTTCGGTTGAGCTTTTGTTGCTGGCAAAAATCGAGTTCCAAGTCCGGCAGCTGGAATGATCGCTTTCCTTACCTTCATATATATGCCTCCTTTTACAATGTTTAATATGATCATAATATCAGATAACATATATTTATGGTATGGACAGTAGAACCATTAGATAACAAAGTTGAAAAAGTGGCTTGTTTCCCAATCTCATCTAAGTACCTTAGCATTAAGAAAAAAAAGCTTACGTAACATTTTCGCTACAACGAAGTTTGTCACCTCTGTTGTAGTTACAATGGAATATACGTAAGCTTTATTATTATTGAGTTATTTCTTGCAGCAATGCTTTCATTCTAAGTTGTACTTCTTCTGCAGATAGGTTATGTCTCGCAATATAGAGGTTATGAGGATGCTCTACACATACTGGAGTACAACTTCCCAAATACTTATGCTCATTCTCTTCTGAAGCGAGAATTTGTTTATTGCACTCGGGATTAGCACAATTAATATATCGTTCACAAGGTTCACCAGTAAAATGATCTTTTCCGACAATGACTGGATCAACCTGATTTATAGGAACTACAAGTCTTTCGTCAAATACATAGCATTGACCATTCCATAATTGACCTTTCGCGACAGCATCTTTACCGTAGCTCACAATACCACCATGTAACTGGCCAACATCTTCATATCCTTCTCGAACTAACCATCCAGAAAACTTCTCACAACGAATACCACCCGTACAATAGGTTAAGATTTTTTTACCATCTAACATTTCTTTATTATCTCTAATCCATTGCGGTAATTCACGGAATGATTCAATATCTGGGCGAATAGCCCCATCGAAATGTCCGACATCATATTCATACGTATTACGCGCATCAATAACAATCGTATTCTCTTGCTGCATTTCTTCATAGAAATCAGCAGGCGCTACATAACGTCCAGTTACTTCTAGTGGATTAATATCATCTTCCAGGCTTAAGTTAACAAGCTCTGGACGTGAACGCACATGCATCTTTTTGAAAGCATGTGTTTCTGATTCGTCTATTTTGAAGACCATTCCTTGGAATAGCGGATGAGCGTTCATATATGCCATATAAGCATTGGTTTGCTCAACTGTTCCCGACACTGTTCCATTAATTCCTTCATACGCTACAAGAATCCGACCCTTTAATTCCAACGACTTACAAAAGGCTAAATGTTCCTTTGCAAATAGTTCAGAATCTTCAATTGCAGTGTAATGATAATACAATAAAATACGATAATCCATCTTCTCATTGACCACCTATCATGTATATTTACAGGATATAACCTGATAGAGTGATTCTCAATAAGCTCAGTGAGCAATAATTAAGAACACCTGCCTATTTATAGGCATAAGAAAAATTATAGCTATTCTACGTGTAATTTGCAATCGTAATATACTGGATCGTACATATTTTTCGTCGTTTATTGATAAGCTATCGGTAATTAGTGCATATCTTATTGGATTAGCATTTAGCCAAATACCATTTACGTGAATCTAATTGGCAAGTAATCGTCTTTTCTGCAGATATATGCCCAAGAAATTCTCCATCAACATGACTAACTGTAGGTGCATCAACCTGCAATGAAAACTGAGCAGATTGTAGCATTTCCACTTCACGAAATTTCACATGCTTTCCCCAAAATACGGTCATAAATACTAGTAATAGCTTTATTCTCGATAAATCATGTACAACCGTCAACTCTAATTGCTGATCATCACTTCTAGAAGAAGGTGAAATCTTCATTCCTCCGCCAAAGTAAGGCCCATTACAGATCGAAATAAACCAAACATTACGGAA
>DXHF01000323.1 GCA_019113605.1 Candidatus Paenibacillus intestinavium | reverse complement strand
AAACTATCTACATCACGAATCGGCATCGAATTACCAACAAACAGTGTACTGTCGCTACTCATTAAAGCATGTAGTTCCGTTACAACTCTTCCTTCGAACAGCTGCCCACCATGTTCACCGTATGCTTCCTGCTGTAGTAGCTCCCTAGTCGCTCCATTCAGCTCTAGCCATTGCAATGCCCACTTAGTCGACTGCCTATGCCGATCAATACCAACGTATTGCTTTTCCTGTCCAATGGCTTCACCAAGCTGTAGTTGCTCCACAGCTTCGCCCAGCTGCCTGCAGAATAAGACAGGATGCACAGTAAAGCGATCAGACACTAGCAATGTCGGATCACGCCATCCCGCTTCATCGACGACAATCATTCTACTATGCTGATGACGATTCATATATTGCAGCAACGGCTTAGATACTGGCATTGCTCCAAAACGAATAATTACTGCTGGTTCAACCGATTTCGCAACCGCTTCATCTCGAAGAAATGAGTCATAGCTATCTATGACGAAGCTCTGATCATGAGCGCCGCTTCTTAGCTGTGATAGTGGATCAGCTAAAATAGGGTAATCCAGTTGTCTAGCTAAAGCCGTTATTGCTTCTATTAGTGTAGGCTCATCATGAGCGCCACATACAATAATTCCGTTGTCCACATCGACTAGCTGCTTCGCCAAGCTGTCCATTTGTGCAGCTGAAGCAGCCATCATCCCTGCCCCATGAATAGTATAAGGTCGCTCCCCTGCTCTCCCGCCGCCAAATAGCTCAGGATGCTCAAGATTAGGCAGCAATGGCTCACGCAATGGGAAGTTCAAGTGGACGGGTCCACTTGGCGTGCTACATGCCGTCATCACCGCACGTGCTGCGGAAATACGTGCATGCTTCAGCATAAGTTCACCTTGCTCGGGAATCGGCATCTCAGAAAACCACTTCACATGATCACCGTACAGTCCAATTTGATTAATCGTCTGTGGCGCACCTACATCACGTAGCTCATGTGGTCGATCTGCTGTAATTACCACTAAAGGTACTCGTGACAAGTTAGCTTCCGTAATCGCAGGGAAGTAATTCGCCGCCGCCGTTCCTGACGTACACAATAGTGCTACCGTTTCTTGCCTCGCCTTGGCTATACCCAGCGCAAAAAACGCTGCGGAACGTTCATCGATATTCATCCATACTTGAAGCCCTTCATGTTCTGCAGCTAATACCGCAAGAGGTGTCGAGCGTGAGCCAGGACTAACAACGATATGCTTCAAGCCCGATCTTACTAATTCATCTATAAATGCACTGAGATATAATGTTGCTCCGTCCGAACTCATCACGTATCCCCCTAAGCTTTTAGAGTAACTTTTTTCTTAGTTCCGTATCGTTAGTCGCTTTCTTACTCAGAAGCTTGTAATGCGGTTAGCATAGGCTTGAACTTCAATGCTGTTTCATGATATTCGCTGAGCGGATCTGAATCTCCGACGATGCCACAGCCAGCAAATAAGTATGCACAGCGATCCTTTAACAATGCTGAGCGTATCGCTGCCGCAAATTCACCTTCTAGCTCAGTATTCAACCAGCCAATTGGGGCTGCATACCAACCGCGATCCATATGCTCCAAGGTTCGAATAGCTTCCAAAGCAGCTTGCCTTGGCATACCACCGAGTGCTGGTGTCGGATGTAATGCCTCCACCGCTTGCAGCAATGTAACATCAGGCTTTGCCAGACCAGTAATAGGCGTAGCAAGATGCTGAATATCTTTCAGCTTACGAATAATTGGTGCGTTAGGCGCTTCAACATTTTCACATAGATCTAGCATAGCATCCTTAATCATATGGACCGCTAGCTCATGCTCATGTAGATTTTTCACATCTTGGCTTAAGAAGCTTCCTAGGCGCTCATCCTCAGATGTCGTTGCCCCGCGTGCAATGGAACCTGCTAATGATAATGTTTGGAATTGATCACCTTGGCGTTTAATTAGTCGCTCCGGTGTTGCTCCGACAAAACAGCTACACTGCTTATCAATGGCAAATACATACGTATCAAGCTGATCCATTAATAAACTTCTAACGACTTCTTCCGCATGGAATGGTTCATTCGCTTCTAACGTAATTGCTCTAGCGAGTACCACCTTCTCTAACTCCCCATTACGTATAGATGAAGCCGCATTTCCAACTGCACTCATCCAGTCAGATGGTGCAATTTCTTCCTTCATAACGGATAACAGCACTTCTCGCTCTACAGCTTCATATGCATATTTCGCAACATCAATACTTAATAGTTGCTGCTCGACCTCATCTTCATCAGGTGAAATCCATGCATTCATAGTGAGCCATGTCTTACCTTCATATTCCGTAACCATAAATTGAGGCACAGCAAAGCTAGTATGAGCAAAATCGCCCCACTTCTCTGTCTGTGCAATATTAGGATCAAATGAAAAACCACCAAATAATATAGGTCCTACATATCCAGAAATATTATGGTCAATAATTGCTTCTGTAGCAATTGCTGTCCAAGCATCATTAATCTCTTCATAACGTGTTGTAGCATTGCTTGCAGTCAATGTAAGCACACTACCTAAGCCAACAAATGTTAACGTTCTGCCTGGTTCAGACCATAAAAATCGATTACCTTTATATTTGTGTTCATCGTATGAAAAAAAGGCTGGTAAATCCATCTTTTCAATCTCAGAAACGGAGCTTACCAACACATTATTTCCAGAAAGACGGGCTTGTCGTTTGCCTTCTTTCATTAATATAACCATTTTATTATTCAAAATCACGTTATTCACCCTTGTCATTACCTTGCCGATTTATCTGTTTCAAGAATACACTCCTACTAGAATAACGTCAACTTTCTACCAAGTTTCTAGCGTTGACACTTTTCTTTAGTTATCCTACACTTATAGTTGAACTTTATTATGTTACTTATATTATAATAGTAAGGATGCGGTATGATGCAAACAGAATTACACACAACCACACAAAATGTTTGGTGGAGGCTCATGCGACCTCATACATTAACAGCATCTTTTGTTCCTGTATTTACTGGTACTGCCATGGCACTTTTTGATAATAATATGAATGTCTTATTGTTTATTTTGATGCTAATTGCCTCATTGCTCATTCAAGCAGCAACGAATATGTTCAATGAATATTACGATTTTGTTCGTGGATTGGACACAAAAGACTCTGTCGGTATTGGTGGAACCATTGTCCGTGATGGTGTAGCACCGAAATTCGTCCGTAACCTTGCCTTTTTGTTCTACTTTGTGGCCATACTAATTGGTGTATATATTTGTATGTCTAGCTCTTGGTGGATTGCTGCAATTGGAGCGGTATGTATGCTTGTCGGTTATTTCTACACAGCAGGTCCGCTACCTATTTCCTCTACTCCATTTGGTGAACTGTTCTCAGGTTTATTAATGGGACCCGTCATTATTATGATTACGTACTTCATTCAGACAGGTCATTTGTCCTGGTCGCATTTCTTCGTCTCAATTAGTGTTGGGTTCTTAATTGGTGCGATCAATTTATCCAACAATATTCGTGACCTTGACGGTGACAAAGAATTTGGACGTAAAACAATCGCTATTCTACTCGGTCGTCCTAATGCGATTAAGCTATTGGCTGCTACATTTATTATTGCCTTTGCTTGGATTGTTGTGCTTGTGTTCACTGGGCATGTTACACCTTGGGCGATACTAGTATTTGCTAGTGCACCGAAAGCGATTCAAGCAGTCAAACAATTCCAAGGTAAAACAGTTGCCTTTGAGATGATGCCTGCGATGAAATCAACTGCACAATTCAATACAATGTTCGGCTTATTATTAACGTTCAGTATATTACTTGGCTATGTCGTGAAACAGTTCTAAACAAATGGTCATCTACTAGTCATGTGCGGAGGAATATCGTGATGATGGATATTAAAGGAACAATTATTGAAGCTTTAGGGATTGAAACATTAGAGCTTTCAGCCGATAAAGTCATTTGTACAATGCCTGTTAACGAAAAAACAAAGCAACCCTTTGGCTTATTACATGGTGGTGCATCGGTCGTTCTTGCTGAAACGGTAGCTAGTATTGGCGCTTGGGCTAGCATTGATCAAGAAAATGAAGTTGCGATGGGTATGGAAATTAATGCGAATCATTTACGAAGTGTAGGGCAAGGAATCGTTACTGCTATCGGTACGCCACTTCATAAAGGTCGCAGCTCCGCAGTTTGGGAAATTAAGATCACGGATGAACAAGACCGACTAATCTGTATTTCTCGTTGTACGGTTGCCATTGCTAAGAAACGTAAAGAATAATAGAGATAATTTTGAACAGGCACTAATATTATGAATTATAAATACCCTATCATCGATGTAGCTGACAAAGATTAAACGTCTTTAATTACATTGTGATAGGGTATTTTCATCTTATCTTCATTTTCAAACCGTATCTTATGCTATTAAAGGAAGGAGAACAACTAATGCTACAAATCGAGCGATATGAAGCCTCTCAAATAGAAGAAATTATTACACTGTTTTATAATACAGTTCACCATATTAATGCGGCGCATTATTCAGCTAAGCAGCTACAAGCGTGGGCTCCACCAGAGGAACGTGCCAGTAAAGTCGTTAGCTGGCAACCAAGCTTAGAGCAGCATAACACCTATGTCGCAACGCAAGATGGTATTATCGTTGGATTTTCTGATATGAGTGACGAGGGCCATCTTGATCGGCTCTTTGTACATAAAGATTATCAACGTCAAGGAATTGCTACTGCACTCCTTGCACAATTAGAGCTTAATGCTAATCAACTGCAGCTATCCTCCATCTATACAGAAGCAAGTATTACGGCTAAACCATTTTTTGAGCATCACGGATTCCACGTTGAACAAATGCAACAAGTCGAGCGGCAGCAAGTTTCAATGACTAACTTCGTGATGAGTAAGTTATTGTAGTAAATTTTATATAAAAACACACTACAGAAAACGTTGTGCCACTATTCAATATTTCCTTCAATCAGCTGTATTCCACTTAATATATACCACTTTGGAGCATTTCACTATCCACAGTTAACAAGTTGTTAGTAACTCAATAATTCATCACCTAACTGTGGATACAATGTTTTATTTAAGTTATTCACAAGTGAATAACTCGCTTGAACGCTTATATTAATTTCAGAAAAAAAGAACCCTTGCATCAGCAAGGGTTAAAGTAACATAAATTCATAATTGTCAGTGTATCCAAGTGGTAATTCTACACTCTGACACTTGTGCCAAACTGCTCATTCCCTTGAAAGACCTGATTTTTTCTCTTTGTTTTTGATTAGATGACACCAGATTTTCTGAGTAATCTCTCGATCATAGTAGCAACCTCAGCTCTTGTAATTAACGACTTTGGTTTTAATGTACCAGCTTCTGCACCATTCACGATTCCCGCCTGTAATATAGTAGCTATATCATTTTTAGCCCATGCTGCAATTTGACCTTCATCAGTAAATTTCTCCAGAGACTGAATATCAGCTTGACCAATTAATCCAGTAATCTTCATCGCCCTAGCTAGCATACTCATTGCTTGTTCTCTAGTAATTGTATCTGTCGGTTTAAAGCTTCCATCAGAATAACCATTAATAATATCATACTCATAAGCTGCCTTAACATAATTAAAGTACCAGTCAGTACGATTAACATCCGAGAATGGTACAGAGCCTGGCTCAAGTTCTATCCCCAATGCTCTAACAATAATGGCAGCAAATTCAGCTCTACTGATAAACTTATCTGGTTCGAACATGCCATTTCCCGTACCACTTATAATCATTTTGGAAGCCATATTGTTGACAGCATCTTTCGACCAATGATTTTCCACATCTACGAACGATACAGGATTCCATATCAAAGCGTAAATACTGTTGGATAAGCTATGAATGACTGCAAAGTTTTTGCCATTCATATACCCTATTTTTGTAGGAACATGACGCATAGTCCCATCTACTCCTATAACCACAGCACTCGAAATTTTACTTATATCTATGCCATCTGGCAATGCTATATATCGTTTTATATATATATCGAATGTAGTAAGCTCCATTTTTTGTTTTCCATATGCGATATAAATGCTAAATTGTACTGGTGCTCCAACAAGTGTATAATTTCCTTTTTCTAAAGTGTTCGCTGCCAGTTGCTGTTCTTCAGCAGTTAACTTAGAAATTTCAATAGACAATGCAAGACTTTCTAACGAATCGAGACCTAATTGTTTAGAAATACTGTCCATATCAATTTCTGACAAAGGCAATTTATACTGACCACTCCTGGTTTCTAGCACGATAATAATGTTCTTTTTCGCCAAATCTTGAACTAGTGGACCTTGTAATACTAAAGTGACCTTTTCTAAATCGAGATCGGTGGGAACTGTAATTTGTACATTTTGTTCATCACCTAGTATTTGCAATAGTTCCTTTGCATCTATCGTTATAGTTGCAACATCCTGACCATTTTGCTTTGTAATCTGTAAAACTCCTATTTTTTCTAAGCGATCATTCACATGTATATTAATAATTTGTACCGTGTCATCATCAGATTCAATTACATCATCACTAGCACTTTGAGTTTTGTATTTCCATTTCGCATATAACGTTACTGGATTTGCTGGCATCGTTTCTGTTGCGAACGACCACGCTGTCACAGTACCTGCTTCCTTATACCAACCATCAAAGGTATAGTTCGCTCTTGTTGGCGGTGTTGGGGCTGCAATTGTAGCATCATAATTCACAGCTAGGTCGTCAACCGTACTCCCACCTTGGCTATTAAAGCTTACTGTGTACGTATTCAGACTATACTGTGCTTTCACTGTTAACGCACCAGTAATATTCCCATAGGCGATATCCCAACCTATGAATGTGTAGCCTGTTCGGATCGGATTCGTTGGTGCTGTTGCTGTACTTCCATGGTTCACGGTTTCTGTGTGCAACACGGTACTATTCCAATCCTCGAACGTTACCTCATAGCTGTTCTATGTCCACTTCGCGTACAACGTTACTGGATTTGCTGGCATCGTT
>DXHF01000322.1 GCA_019113605.1 Candidatus Paenibacillus intestinavium | reverse complement strand
TTTCATTCCAATATAGCGAATACCCCTCCTGGATCAGCTCTCTGATGAGAGTTTGGATTTGGCGCCGCTCGAAACGAAGTTCGAGATTACAATATTCTACTTCATAGTTTCTATTCACGGCATTCCCTCCTTCAAACTTTTCATATCTTCTTTAAATACTTCATTGCAATGAAAAGTTACGTCGAAAGCGACTACTTTCCCTTTCAACAAAAAATGATGTAAGCCAATGAATCAAGACAATAGCCTAAATCTTCTGACTATTTACTTTTACCATTATCTTATACTTCATCTTATGTATTGGCAACTTGGTTTATTGACTATTTTTCGTGCGTTTTGATAATGTTTCAATTGAGCTTAGTTTAACCATCAATCTGGAAATTGAAACAGGACAGATAAATCATTATATGTTACAATTATTATTAAATGATAAAGTTTCTCATCGTAGATGATAAGCGAAAAGGAGTACGCAATGACCCAACAATTAATTCAAACTGGATTTACTACTGAAGATTTCGATATTTTCCATATTGCAGGACTTGATGAGCGAATGAGCGCCATTATTGAACATATTAGACCCAAATTCCAAGTGATGGGACAACAATTAACTACGGAATTAAGTATCCACGCCAGTAATGAAATGTTTCTGCATATTGCTAAGCATGCCCGCCGTACCGTTAATCCTCCAAAGGATACATGGTTGGCGATTTGTAACAATAAGCGTGGTTATAAAGCTCACCCCCACTTTCAGCTAGGACTGTTCGACGATCACTTATTTATATGGTTTGCATTGATCTATGAAGTTCCAAATAAAAAAAATATTGCAAATACATTTCTATCCAATCTCGAGCAAGTTATTCAGCAAGTTCCTAATGATTATGTCATTTCACAAGATCATATGAAAAATAATGCTCAATCCGTGCAAAATCTAGATGAAGACGATTGGTCCTCCATCCTCACTCGTTTCCGCGATATTGGAAAAGCAGAGCTACTTATCGGTCGTCACCTGGCACCCAATAGTGCTATCGTTCAGGATCAGCAGAAGCTTATCGAGTATGCAGCTGAAACTTATTTGCAATTACTCCCATTATATAAATTAGCTTATGAAGCATAATTGAATAGTAAGCAAGCGTATGAGCAGTCGCACAATCGTTACTGCTTATAACATAAAAGAAAGGAACTTCAACATTGTCGAAGTTCCTTTTTTGCACGAATTAGAAGCATACATCGCTATCCTATTTTTAGTTTTTGGATACGTTCATCTTTTCATGTCGATCTGCAAGCTTAAAGCCATATACAAGCAGCAATGCTAATAAACTTAACAAGCCCGCAATGAGATATGGTAACCCAATAGCAACTGTAAATAATAGTGTACCGATAATCGGACCAGCGATACGTCCAAGACTATCCATCGAATTACTTAAGCCAGATGCAACACCGATACTAACTTTTGTTTTCAACGTAATTAATGATGTAATACATGGTCTAGTTAAGGAGTTACCAATACCGAATACCGTAACTGAAATCGTTGCCCAAAGGAAGGTGTCTGCACCAAGCAGCATAAAGAATCCGATTGCTGAAATAATGGAGCCCATGACAATAAATTTCGGTTCATCTCCAGGCTTCACCATACGACGCACAATTCCACCTTGCACCAATGCTCCAGCCAATCCACTAATTAAGAACATCGTACCTACTTGAGATGGAGTAACATCAAATTTTGCAATCCCGAATAGTTGTAGCGTAGCCTCCAAAAATGCCAGTGTAAATGTAACGAAAAAGGCTAGTACATATAAATATTTGGAAGTGCCTTGAAAAGCACTCCATCTAGATACTTTAGGTTCATTCGTATCCACTCTATTATTAGTATCCTGCAAAATTAATATAGCAAAGACCGCAGTAATCAATGACAATCCCGCTGCCACAAAGAACGGAGTCGTTAGATTAATAACGCTCAACATCCCACCAACCGCAGGTCCAATCATAAATCCGAAGCCAATCGAAATCCCAACAAAAGCCATTCCTTTTGTGCGATTTTCTGCACTCGTAATATCTGCTACATACGCTACAATAACGGATGTTACTGCACCTGAGAATAAGCCACCTAATGCACGAGCAATATACATTAAAGTAAGATGATGAGCTGCTAACCCAAACATCAAGAAGCTAATTGAAAATCCAATCAAACCAATAATTATTATTTTCTTTCTACCTACCCGATCGGATAACCCGCCCCAAATAGGTGAAAGTAGAAACGATACGAGCGAGTAAATAGCAAGGATTGCTCCGTTATGTAATTCTGCATTACTCGTAGCTGTATCCAAAATAATTTCAGGCATAACTGGAATAATAATGCCGAAGCCAATAAATGTAGTCATAAGGATTGCCATGACCACTAACATTCTTTTATCCATCATTTTCTAATCCCTCCGCATCTAATAATATTATCATATCTCAATGATGTTAAACTATGAACATTTCGTCACAACTTGTCCTACCTAGTTCATGCAATATATTAATTTTATAAAAAACGTATTGCATTCCACCTTGTTTTTGTTATACTCAACTTTGTTTGTACACCTAATGAAAGGCAGGGATGTCAACGATGGACCATCGTCGCACTCCATTATTTACTGCGCTACGCAACCATGCGGAGCAAGATCCCGTCCAGTTCCACATACCAGGACATAAAAAAGGCATCGGAAGTGACCCAGAATTTCGTTCTTTTATCGGTGATAATGCCTTGTCCATAGATTTAATTAATATTGCGCCGCTTGATGATTTACATCAGCCAACTGGCGTCATTGAGGAAGCGCAGCAATTAGCAGCAAATGCTTTTGGAGCAGATTATACTTATTTCTCTGTCCAAGGGACCAGCGGCGCAATTATTGCGATGATTTTATCCGTTTGTGTACCAGGCGATAAAATCATTATTCCACGTAATATTCATAAATCTGTACTTTCTGCAATTATTTTTGCGGGTGCAAGACCAATATTTATCTCACCAGCTCGAGACAAAAACTTAGGTATTGATCATGGGATTACGACTAGTTCAGTTAAACGTGCACTGCAGCGTCATCCTGACGCTAAAGCCGTACTAGTTATTAACCCGACTTATTTCGGTATTTGTGCGAATTTAAAAGAGATTGTAGATCTTGTTCATAGTTATCATATCCCTGTCCTTGTCGACGAGGCTCACGGCGTTCTTATTCACTTTAATGAGAAGCTACCGATGTCTGCTATGGAAGCGGGCGCAGATATGGCTGCAACGAGCGTACACAAGCTTGGAGGCTCTATGACACAAAGTTCTGTACTTAATGTCAAAAAAGGACTTGTGAACCCACAACGTATTCAAACGATTCTTAGTATGCTAACTACAACATCTACTTCATATATTTTATTGGCATCGCTTGATACTTCACGAAGAAATCTAGCGTTGCACGGTGAGGCGATTGCCAATCAAGCGATCGAGCTTGCTGAACATGCACGTGCAGCAATAAATCAAATCCCAGGATTATACAGCTTTGGCAAAGAAATTCTTGGTGATGAAGCTACCTACGATTTCGATCCAACAAAAGTAACGATTCACGTCAGACATCTTGGCATTACTGGTTATGATACGGAAAACTGGTTACGTGAGCATTTCAACTTAGAAATCGAAATGAGTGATATGTACAATATTTTGTGCCTAGTTACTCCAGGCGACACTTCTGAATCTGTACAAAAACTTATTGTTGCCTTAAAAACTCTTTCTGAAACCTATTTTGAAGGAGCAGAGGCTCGTGAGCTTGTCGTGAAAATACCTGACATCCCTCAGCTTTCATTGACACCTCGTGATGCTTTCTATGGGGAAACAGAGACGATTCCTTTCAAAGAGTCTGCAGGACGTATTATTGCTGAATTTATCTATGTGTATCCGCCAGGTATACCAATTCTACTACCAGGTGAAGTTATTTCACAAAAAAATATTGACTATATTATTGAGCATGTTGAGGTCGGTCTACCTGTTAAAGGTCCCGAGGATCGCAACATCGAATTCGTCAAAGTTATTTTTGAAGAAACGGCCATTTCTTAACAATATAGTAGTCACTACAATAAAACTGCATCGTCGCTTGTTAGACATACCTAACAAATTGGCAATGCAGTTTTTTATATGTATAAGGACAAAAAAAGCAGCGATAAGGAAGCCCTCATCACTGCTTTACTTGCTTCTA
>DXHF01000321.1 GCA_019113605.1 Candidatus Paenibacillus intestinavium | reverse complement strand
GGTACAGCTAACACCTCCGACTAAACCGATAATAGCTGCGGCAATCATATATAGTCCTGTTTGCAAAATATGTGATTGTGAACCTGCCATAATACCGTCATCAATGATCGTCGCCATAAATAATGGCTGAAGCAAGTCCATACTAACTTCTAGTATCATAAATAATGGAGCTAATATGGCTGCGGCCCAGTGAGGGCGAATGTATTTGAATAATTGTTTCATATAACACCTCAGTATCTTTCATCAAATATGTATACTTCTTCACAACGATAAACTTAATTGTACTGTAATTCTATAGTGTAGGTATAGTAGGTTTTCACATTGTCGTTATTGAGCCCAATAAAGATTTGTTATAGCAAAATAAGGCAGTACAATACGACGTATAACAAGGATTCTCGAATAAAATGATGTAGTGATGGCATATGTTACACTCTAATGTTATAATCAGTAATACGCTAAGTTGAAACAAGAGGAGATAACCTATGTTTAAAATTAAAGAGTTTACTGTAGAAACGATTGCTGACCCGTTCAAAATTTTGGTGGGAGATCGCTACGAATTTATTATGGATCTTGAAGTAGAAGAAGATGATGAGTTATTCCATGATGAAGGAGTTATTCTTCGTGTCATATATGTTGTTGATGAGGGTACAGAGAAAATCGTAAAACACGAGTTCCAGACCGGAGACGCAGGCAAGTATATTGATTTTGAGATGGAAGATGATGAGCTTGAGATGGTAGCTGCTTTTTGTAAAGTAAACTTCGCTTAAGATCAGATGAAAAAGGCTTAAAACTGTTGCACGTTAAACGTGCTGTAGTTTTAAGCCTTTTGCTATTTAAGAAGGTAGTTTAAAAACATGCTTTTTGAACTCATACTTAATAAGTGATTTACTTGTAATCTTTACCACCCAAATAGTTGAAGAAAGCTTTATTAACCCAGAATTGATTTGTTTCCACGTTAACTTTAGCGTCCACTTGCTTCATACCTGCAACAATCTCTTCTACTTCTTCATTAAGGGAGAATGTTTGAGCATAATAATTGCCTAATGATATTGTATTATTTGAAATAGATTCATAATCAGCTATCTCTGTATTCGAATGGTATAGAGGCTGCCACCATGAAGCGTAAATCAGTCCTTGCTCATCATCCGCATCTTTTTTTGCGTAGTCAAGAATGATATTTTGGAATTTAACTTTGTCTGCGATGCTTGTAAATTCAAGTTTAAGATCGAATTCTTTCGAATAAGCGACATAGTTACCGTTAGTGATTTGTTTTACTTGGTATGAGTCGGATTGAACGGGCTCTCCCCACTCCTTCAAGTATATAAATGCTGAAGTTTTTGGTTCGAATTGAACTTTAGCTTCAATACCTTCACTGCGAAGTAAACCAATGAGCTGAATAGCGTGTTTCAGATCGGAATGACCGTACGTAAGAGCATATTCATCTACAAAATTAGCATCGTAACGACTATCTTTGAAGTTATAGCCAGTAATAATATCTTTTTCAAGTGCAGTATCAACAATAGCCTGCAGATCATTGACTTGAATAATATCTGAACTGTTGTAAGCTGCGATAAGTTCAGCGACGATACCAGCATCTTGGGAATTGCCTAGGTACTGTTTGTATTGACCGTTGAAAGTCACAATTTGACCTAGTAAGCTATTGATTAATTCGGCACTTGCGCCTGTTTTTTGCGATAATTCTTTCAAGTATTGTTCTGGAACTAAAGCATTATCGATGGCAACTGCTAGCTCTTGAGCCACGTGAGGTGCCCATTTAGTTGAATCAGAACCTATTTTGTTCAGCGCTGCGTTTGTTTTTTCGGTGGTATAAGTTAGTGCTAGCTCTTGTAGACCAGATGCTCTCACTGCAATAATGGCAGCGACCCACGGTTGAAGCTGTTGTTTAGCTGCAACTGTTGAGCCGGAAATAATACCTTTTTCATTCAATTCAACAACAGCAGAATATTCATCATCTGTTGCAGCTACATCTGTGAAAGTAAATGAGGAAGAAGTCGCATCACCTGGAAGTAAATCAGCTACATATTGAATATACTGACCTTTAGTTATTTGGGTATTTACATCAATTTGATATTTTGTACTTAAAAACGTTTGGTATTGTTGCGTTTGCGTTAGACTTCCTGCATTAACACTTGCATATGTAGTAGCTGGTGAAGCGAGTGGAGCGAATGCAATCGACGCAGCAATGACTAGTGCTGCTAGTTTACTAGAAGAACGAAGCTTATTATTGTTAGACATGAAAAAAACCTCCTATAATTATAAATCCGACGGATTTACTATGAATAATTGGATTATAACTACGGATGGATTTACTGTCAAAACAAATTATGGTAAACACTGATAGAATGAGAGGGGGAATAGGCAAAAAAAATAGACAATTCGATTTAATACTCGAATCGTCTATTTAAGTGAACGTTTTGTCCATACTTCTCAACTAATTGCTCAAATTGTTGCTCGATGAAATGTGTTAATTCTCTTAGCTTGGAAGTCATTGGTCGTAATGTATCAACTTTAGTTCCATCTACAATTACATCAAATACGATCATTCATATCCCCTGCCTCTCTACTAGCTTAATATTAGTATAGAGGAGGTTTGTTACAGGAATATTAAAGCTATATCAATTTAATGTTAATTATTGCGCTGATTTTGTAGGTTTAGGTGGTTTTTCACGTTTTACTTTGAATCGCGTAGCAACATAATTGCGTTTGCGATCACGGAAAAATGTCCAGCCAGCAATAAATCCTGTACCAGCAAGGAACATTATTAGTCCTAAAATGAATTTCCAAAATTGAAATGAAGGGTCGACCCCATCTATGCCAAAGGAAACGAAATAATCATATAATGAATCCTTTACTTTCAAAAAACCAAAACATGCAATTAAGCCTGGAATAACAAGCATAAACATAGCTATAATTCGTTGTGTAGTTAATTTCATAATTATCTCCTAAAACAGTTCGTATTGTTAAATGCAATCTGTACATTATATTACCACATAAAGTCACCAATGGTATAGTGAATACGTTTACGATGATTTCCGAAGCGAAAAGATGTACAATAAGGTATACTAAGCAATTACATATCGTTCAACTTTAGAAAAAAGCAACTTAATATAGGTGCTTGTAAATACGTTTTTGTACTGACAAACGTCACTACAAACTTTAATTGAAAGAGGATATTTTATAAGTATATGCATATATTGATAGAAATGATGGGGGTATATTAATGAGTATTCAAGTAGATGTTGCAATTCTTGGTGGTGGACCAGGTGGTTATACTGCCGCTATTCGTGCGGCTCAAATGGGGAAATCCGTAGCTATCGTAGAAATGGACAAGGTAGGTGGGACATGTCTGCATAGAGGCTGTATCCCAAGTAAAGCTTTACTTCGAAGCGCAGAAGTATATCGGACATTGTTGAATAGTTCTGACTTTGGTATAGATGTCAGTACAGATTTCTCAACGTTTCAATTCAATAATGTTCAACTTAAAAAAGAAGAGAAGGTAGAGCAATTATTTAAGGGACTGCAAGGTCTTATAAAACGTCATGGTATTCAAGTGATTAAAGGTAAAGGCCGTGTCGTGGGTCCTTCTATTTTCTCACCACGGAGTGGAACTCTTGCTGTTGAGTTGTCTAATGGAGAAATGGAATCTGTTGTAAGTCAAAATCTTATTATTGCGACTGGATCTATTCCGCGTAATTTGCCTGGTCTTGAAGCAGATGGCATTACGATATTGAATAGTGACCAAGCTTTAGTGATGGACAAGCTGCCTGAAAGTATGCTAATTGTCGGTGGTGGCGTCATCGGTGTAGAGTGGGCATCATTATTGAATGACTTTGGCGTGCAAGTAACTATTGTAGAGCTTGGTTCTCGTCTGTTGCCAGGTGAGGATACAGAAATCTCAATGGAGATGACGAGATTGCTGGATAAGCGTGGTATTCGAACAATTACGGGCGTGCAGCTTGACGTATCTTCCTATACAGTTAGGGAAAATGATTTCTCGATTACAGCAAAGACAGCAGAAGGTAATGTCTTGCTAGAGGCTAATCAAATGCTTGTTTCTGTTGGTAGAATTGCCAATTGTCATGATATTGGTTTGGAAAATACGGATGTTAAGATCAAAAAGGATTTAATTGTTGTAAATGATTATGGTCAAACGAGTGAGCCGCATATTTATGCGATTGGTGATTGCATTGGCGGTGTTCAGCTTGCCCATGCTGCGTCACATGAAGGATTAACAGCAGTAAATCATATTGCTGGACGCCAAGTTAATCTTGTGGCAGCTCACCTTATCCCGCGTTGTATCTATTCATCGCCAGAGGTTGCTTCGTATGGCTATACAGAAGCGGCAGCGGTCGCTGCTGGATATGAGATTAAGAAAGCTAAAGTGCCATTTGCTGCACTTGGTAAAGCTATTGTAGCGGGACATCCATCAGGATTTGTTAAAGTGATTGCAGATAAGAGTTCAGATGACATTCTCGGTGTTCACATTATTGGTGAACATGCAACGGAGCTTATTTCTGAAGCTGCATTAGCGGGCTGGCTGAATGCAGCGCCGTGGGAAGTGGGGGCGGTTGTGCATCCGCATCCAACCCTATCAGAAGCAATTGCAGAAGCTATGCTGGCGGTGGCTCAAATTGATCACCTGTGATCACGATGATTATGCTAACGTAGTGTAGTCGGCGGCGAATATGCCCTCCATCGAAAGCCTGCGTGTGCTCACGTACACAATACGTACGCTGTGCTACTCGTTTTCGCTGTAGTGCATCTTCTTGGTGCTGACAGGCGACAATTTGAGCTTCCATTATAAGTCTCGTGCTTTGTTCGCTTGTGCACACAGGTGTACACGTTGCTGGGTAGTGCTGGTGGTAAGATTTTATTATAGGTTTCGTGCTTTGTTCGCTTGTGCATACAAGTGTACACGTTGCTGGGTGATGCTGGGGGTAAGACTTTATTATAAGCTTCGGGCCTATGTCGCTTGTGTACTCAAGCGGACACATTGCTTAGTGTTGTTGGGAGTGTTTGGTGTCACTCATAGATGTCACTGAACTTTTGTTATAAATGTCACATGTTATTTTTGAAAAGATAAGAGTATAATAGATATATGACGTGGTATTAGTACCAGGTTACAATTTATAAAAAAAGGAGGAAGATAATATGACAGTATTGTCTTCGACAGGTCAGCAAGCCAAGCATCAGCAATTAGGCATTAGCGAGGAAACCGTTATTGCTATGTATACAAACATGCTGACAGCAAGGATGTATGATGAGCGGAGTATGCTTATGCAGCGAGCTGGTAAACTTAATTTTCACGTATCTGGTATCGGCCAGGAGGTTGCTCAGATCGCAGCTGCATTTGCGCTTGATCGGAACAATGATTATTTTCTTCCTTATTATCGGGACTACGGATTTGTACTTTCCGTAGGTATGACGCTTAAAGATTTATTTCTTTCTGCATTTGCAAAAGCTGAGGACCCTAATAGTGGTGGTCGTCAAATGCCTGGTCATTTTGGAAGTAAGAAATTACGGATTGTTACTGGTTCTAGTCCTGTAACGACACAAGTTCCACATGCTGTTGGTTTTGCGCTTGCCGCAAAAATGAATAAGAAAGATTTTGTAAGCTTCGTTACGTTTGGTGAAGGTTCTAGTAACCAAGGTGATTTTCATGAAGGGTGTAACTTTGCTGGTGTGCACAAGTTGCCCGTAATCTTAATGTGTGAAAATAATCAATATGCGATCTCTGTTCCTATTCATAAGCAATTGGCGGGTAAAGTGTCTGATCGTGCGCTTGGCTATGGTATTCATGGCGAGCGAGTAGACGGCAATGATGCCTTTGAAGTATACCGAGTGGTAAAGGAAGCAAGAGAACGTGCCATCGCAGGTGAAGGTGCTACGTTGATCGAAGCGATGATGTATCGTATTTCTCCACATTCAACTTCTGATAATGATTTAGCATATCGTACCCAGGAAGAAGTCGATTATAATAAAACATTAGATGGACTTCCGAAATTTAAACAATATATGGTTGATCATGGCATCTGGAATGAAGAGCTAGAGGCCCAATTACGTGCTGAGATTAAGAAACAGCTTGACGAAGCGAGCGCTTATGCAGATAAAGCTCCTTTCCCTACACCTGAATCAGTTATGGATCATGTGTATGCTAATGATAATAAGGGAGGAGTGGAGTAATGGCTAATCTAGATTATATCGAAGCGATTCGTCTAGCGATGAAGGAAGAAATGGAACGAGATGAGAATGTGTTCATTCTCGGTGAAGATGTTGGTCTTAAGGGCGGTGTGTTCACAACGACAAAAGGTTTGCAAGAGCAATTTGGCGAACAACGAGTAATCGATACGCCTTTATCTGAATCAGCGATCGCAGGTGTTGCCATCGGTGCTGCCATGTATGGTATGAAGCCGATAGCAGAGATGCAATACTCTGATTTTATGTTCCCAGCAACGAACCAAATTATTAGTGAAGCTGCGAAAATTCGTTATCGCTCTAACAATGATTGGAGTTGTCCTGTCGTTATTCGTGCACCTATCGGTGGCGGTGTGTTTGGTGGATTATATCACTCTCAATGTCCTGAATCTGTATTTTTCGGTACACCAGGTCTGAAGATTGTTGCACCGTATACACCTTATGATGCGAAAGGCTTATTGAAAGCTGCGATTCGTGATGAAGATCCTGTATTGTACTTCGAGAATAAGAAAAGCTACCGACTTGTTAGTGGTGAAGTTCCTGATGAAGATTATATTGTACCAATTGGGAAAGCTAATGTTCTGCGTGAAGGTGATGATATTACCGTTATCAGCTATAGTCT
>DXHF01000027.1 GCA_019113605.1 Candidatus Paenibacillus intestinavium | reverse complement strand
TCATCATAAAGCTTTCTAACTAATGAAGGTGTTCCGCTATTTCCTTTTGCCCCAAGTAACGTCGTTAATTGTTGTACATCGAGATTAACAGTTGCCTGTAGCGATGCTAGGCGAGCTTGTCCATTATGATGCAATGGCTTAAGGTCGCTACTTGACTTCACCGGATGTTCCGCCAATGAAGTTTGAGATGATTGAAAAGATGGATTCGTATCTGAAGAGAGTAATTGATCATAATGATTCGCTTGATCATTGCTTTTTCGAAAACTTAGTACTTTCCAATGTTGTTTCAGTACAATAATAATTCCAGTTAACAATATTAGAGTAACTCCAGAGCTAAGCAGTAAATTAGTTATTGTAGCTTCTTCGATGTAAAGCATTTTCCACGATAATCCGATAACAGCGGCTATTAGTAAAATTGCTATATAATGCTTCATCCCGATCGTTTTTTTCTCTTCTTCATCTATTCCCCAATCATCATATTCCTGATCATTATCTGCCCTTGAAAATCCTATTGGAGCTTGTTCAGATGACGATTCCAGCTCATTCTGAACATCATATACAGCAGAGACAGGCTTTAATTGTTCGTTATCTATTGGTTGTAACTCTTCTTGTGACGGAGATGATTGCTGATGAATAAGATCTAATAATAGCTGACGAAGTGGATTAATCGGTAAGTATTCACTTCCAATTAATTGTAGTATCTTTTGATAGTCTTCATAATGCAAACTATCTACCAGTTGTGACCATCTAACCGCTAATAATAACAGTTGATGTTCTTCCTTATAGAGTAGTTCCTGAACAGGTATATATACTAATCTGATATCATTAGTCATCGGGTCAATATAAATAAGCTTCTCATCTAGAAGACAGCACTGCGGTCTTAACATATAGTCATAGCAAGTAGCTAGTGCATCAAGTAATGATAGCAATAAGCTATAGTAATCGATCATCTTAATACTTCGTGGTTGGTAATAATGAGTGAGTAGCTTATAATGCTGTATTCGATATACGAATACAATATCATTATCAATTTCATTCCAATCAAATGGCAGTAGCGTACGCACTGTATTCGCGCTTAGCATATTCATCTCTAACGAATTCATGTCACGTGAAGTGAATGGATTTGTTCGTTCTATCGTCATCTGATGACCATTACTCATCGTATAATCGATTTTCAATTGCTTCATCGTAAACCTCCTCATACTCTTAAACTACCTACAATGAAAGTTCAAAAAGTAGACTTTCAGAATCGAGAAGATAGGACGCTACTTGAGGGAGGAGGAAACGCAAATGTACGTGTTTGGTACATGCGTACCGGACTTCCCAAGTTCGTTCTATATTCGATGCCGATTACACTACAGCGCATCACTTCGTTATCAAAGTCTGCTTTTTGAACTATCTTATCTCAGCATAAAGACTACTAGCATTGCTGGAGTAACAGCGAGCATAAATGGAAACTGATGAACTTTTTTAATTCCTAAAGCGATTAATGTCGGAGTGCTATCGACCTCAAGAACATAATTACTATATTGATATCGAAATCTATGCTTCAACTTAAGTATGGTTCGATAACCGATAAATAAAATAGATATAACACCGCCAAATAAAAAGGATAACATCATTAACTCAATAATTGGTCGTATGCCAATAAGTGCCGCCATTGATGCAAATAACTTTACGTCACCAGCACCTATTCCTTTAAACAGATAAATTAACCACATTGGAATAAATCCAACTATTACTGCTCCTGTTGCCCACCATAATCCCAACCACCCTTCCTGAACTAGACAATAACTGTAGCCACAAAGAAGCGAACCTAAGCATATCCAGTTCGGTATCTTGAATGATGTTACATCACAATACAATGCGATAATAACGATTAATAGCGCCAGCCAGTAGTTCACCATCTTGCTTCCTCCTTCATCTACTTACTCTTTGCAACATTAAATATCTGTTCAATCTGATAGGATTGCTCAGGCAGTGAAAGATTCATATTCCACGAGCCAACCGTTGTATTACCCGATACATGCCATGTCCACTCCGCTTCACCTTTATCATTGGATATAACTTCGCCAAGGTGCTTAGCTACACTACTTCCACTTTTGTAAACAATACCCAAGTCAATCTTAGTGTTAGGTAGCGTAATTATTTTAAGCGTTGCCTTACGTCCCGGCTTTACTGGATTAGGCGTAAGTGATACGACATAGATGTAAGCATCTTCTGCTTCATTGATCTCATAATAAGATGGCCGTACATCTGGTATCCATACGCGTTGCACAGCTTGCTCCCTAATTGTAATTGCTTGATTGAATAACGGAATTTTGATCGGCAACTCGTACTCTAGCGCTAATGTCACATTGAGATCTGTATAATTGATAAGATCAGGTAATTGGAGGTAGGCCAGTTCTACTTTATCCTTTTGCAGTACAGGTGAAGACACCTGACTTTGAATCATCGTATCCAATATGTCTTTTCCAAGTATTGTTCCTGCGAGATTAGCTGCTGGCCACCAATTTCCTTTCAAGCCTTCTTGAACTAATGAATCAATTGGTGCGGGCAACACTTCACTAATGTCATATACTGTTTTCTTCCAGCCCTCGTCTGCATTATCATATTGAATCGTTGTATGCGAGCCTGTCCGATCCTTTAGTTCATTGACCATTAGCGCAATTGGATGCATATGTGCAGATAGTTGTTGTACCGAGGATGCAGCGGTTGCTTGTAATGCCATCTGAGCTGATATCGTCATAAGTAGCAGATAGAATACGAACAGAAATAGTATGAAAATAGGCATTACTAGGGCAGCTTCCACAGTAATGGAGCCCGCTTCATTTTTTGTTAGAGCGGAGAGTTTATGTTTTCGATGTTGACTTATTTTAATAGGATGCAGCGACAATATCTGTTTTTTCATAGATATTCCCCCGTACTCTATTACTCATTGGCAGGATTGCTCCGATCATTTCAGATATTCCCGGTAAAGACCATAGATTCATCGTTGTAGTCACTTGACCAGTAATCGCAGTCGGTACCGACAATAAAGTAATAGAAAGCTTCTGCTCTATGACAGCAATCATTCTTGATAATCGCTTATCTCTTCCGCCAACGTGCATAATTAGAAACAACCGTAAATATTGAGGGTAATCAATTTGAATAGGTACATATTGGGATAATTCCGTTGATCCTTTATTCAACAGTTGCTGCATATCAACTATTGCCGCACGAATCCCATGAACAACAGCAGCTGAAAACACAAGTAATGGATTACCTAATGCTCGATTAGCAATAAGCCCTTCTATCGTTCTAATTGCAAAGCGAAATGCAAATATCTCACCATATGCTAGCAGTACATTCTCAAGCGGCTCATGTATACCGTAAATAATATACTCGACCTCCTGCTGACTATAATCGAGCAAGTCGGCATCAATACTTTTTGTTTCACTCCTAGCATCTCCAAGTGGGAAGTGCGTGTAGCGATTCATAATATATTCATTCACATAGACATGATCTCTCGCATTGATCGCCATGTCTCCTATTGATTGTAGCAATGAGTTTAATTGCGACGTTGCTGCCTGTGCTTGTTTTCTTCCACTATCCTCATTGTCTTCACTGCCGTTGTCTCGCTCTACTTCCTGCTCCTGATTAATTCGATAGTTGAAGGAATAACGATCTTCTAACTGCTTGTATTGCTCTTTATATTGCTCAAGATTTTCCTTGTTTTTGAATAAATCCGTTATACTTGCCAGTCCTGATAATTGTTTTTCATATTCCATTTCATTCTGTTTAAGCTGATCCTTTATCCACTTTGTCGAAGTAACCTGCTGCTGCCAAAATGACAATATTGTCGCTGGCGCATAATAGGACGTTTCGTATTGCTGTCTTTGAGATGAACTTTCCGTCATAAGTTGCTTCAAATAGGTTTGTTTTCCTGAAGCACCTGAGGAGACATTCGGAGAATTTATCGCGGATGAAAGTTCACTAAGAAGCAAATTATTGTCGTTAATATAGTCGCTAAGTAGTTTTTGTTGTGTTTGGATTGCTTTTTTGTACTCTTGGAAAAATTGTTCCGGACGTACTAATCCTTCATCGTCAAATGTTAGTGAGCTTAGTTGCTGTCCCAAATCATTACTATCTGTTGAAGGAGCACCTTGTTGCTCTGAGTTCATATATAGCTCATACTGTATTTTGATTGTATTATTAAGCGTGCCTGCTGTTGCTACATTAGCAATAATTTCTGTAGCCATTTGATCGTTTGTCGTTTGCAATTCAATCGAGTACATTTGCAAATATTTCGACAACTGATTATATGAATTCAAGTATGAACTAATTTGCTTATTATATTTGGCACTATCACTTTCAAGTTCCTCTCTTGCCTCTTCGGTCAATGTGTCATCTGTTAGCTGATTGGCAATATCCGCCGTGTACTTAACCCAACTACTATAGCTGCTATAACCATTCACTACACTACTCAATTTCGTAGTTGCATACATATAATAGCTACTATTTGATAATTGTTTTCCTAGCGATTCTTGTAATTCCAATGCTGTTTCTAGTTTTTTTTCTCGTGCAAGAAACATATCCTCAAGACGATTCATCGTCTCCATCATACTTTCAGCCTGGGTCACAGAATCAGATAATGTGAGCCATTTATCCATAAATTCCAATGTAAATTCAATCGGTGCTTTATATTTCATCTCTTCTAACACTTGTCTTCTAAATACATCATATTCCCCAAGATAATGATCTGTCGTTACACTTAGCTCACCTACCTTTAACGGAGCAAGATCAAACGTCTGTTTTAATGAAAACAGGCTCATCGAGGTTTCATGATTAGCTCGGACTATTTCTCGGAATAAATCGTTATTGTCTGTACCCCCTCTACCAAATAAACCATATTGCTCATAAATCTGTTCATCGTATGCAGAAAGTACGGATTGAATCGACAGCATAGCT
>DXHF01000026.1 GCA_019113605.1 Candidatus Paenibacillus intestinavium | reverse complement strand
TATTACCATTTTTCAAAGGCATGTTTGCCTGTCCACATCCGATGTCTAATCCAGTTCCAGTGAAATATGCGTTAGAAGTAATAGGTATTGCTGTAGGCTCAGTTCGTTTGCCTTTAGCACCAATTACAGATTCTGAGGCTGAATTCGTACGAAATTTGAAACAAATTAAAAATATAATTTCGTAATAGAAAACCTGCGGAAGCCGTTGCGAAATAGGCATCGGCTTTTGTTGTTGCTACATATATTTTGAAAACAAAGCGAAAATATTGCCTTTGACTTGTGTAATCGCTTTTTAATCATGTATAATGGAATTAAGTGAATGGGTGCGGCAATTAAATATTGAATTTGAACATTCCGTCAGAGCGGCATCTGACGTTTTTTGTTAATAGATTGTTTGAGTAGAACAAAAATTAAATAAGGTATAACCTTTAGGAGGTATAGATTCACTTGTCTAAAAAGAATAACCAAGATAAGTTGCTGGTCTTTGCATTAGGCGGAGTCGGCGAAATCGGTAAAAATATGTACGTCGTTCAATATAACGACGACATTGTAGTTGTAGATGCAGGCTTGAAATTCCCTGAGGAGGACATGCTTGGAATTGACATCGTCATTCCAGATGTGGGCTATCTCGTTGAAAACAAAGATAAAGTGCGCGGAATCATTATTACACATGGACATGAAGATCATATCGGCGGCTTATCATATGTATTGAAAAGCTTAAATGTTCCTGTGTATGCTACTAAGCTAACATTAGGATTAATCGATGTAAAATTGAAAGAAGCAGGCATACTAGGAGATACGAAACGTATTCTTATTAGTGCTGATAGTGAAATCCAACTTGGAACAATTACTGCAAGCTTCTTCAAAACGAATCATAGTATTCCAGATTCTGTCGGTGTATGTTTAGATACACCAGAAGGTACAATTGTTCATACAGGGGATTTCAAATTCGATCATACACCTGTTAATGATCAATTTGCAGACTTGCAGCGTATAGCAGCAATCGGTAGCAAAGGTGTATTAGCACTTCTATCTGATTCGACAAATGCTGAACGTCCAGGGTATACACCATCTGAAAGTAATGTTGGTAATGAACTTGAAGATATTTTCCGTAAATCAACGCAGCGTGTTGTTGTAGCTACATTTGCTTCAAATGTACATCGTATTCAGCAAGTAATTAATGCTTCGATTGCAACACGCCGCAAAATTGCAGTCGTAGGACGTAGTATGGTCAATGTCGTTACGATTGCTAGTGAACTTGGTTACTTGAATATTCCAGAAGGAATGATTATTGAGCCAGAAGAAGTTAATCGTATGACAGCTGATCGTGTCGTTATTTTATGTACGGGTAGTCAAGGCGAACCAATGTCCGCACTTACTCGTATGGCACGTTCAACACATCGTAAAGTAGATATATTGCCTGGTGATACGGTGATCATTGCCGCGACGCCTATCCCTGGTAATGAGCGTTATGTAGGTAGAACAGTAGATGAGTTGTTCCGACTTGGAGCACATGTGATCTACGGACCAGGATCAGTATCAGGTGTTCACGTATCTGGTCATGGTAGTCAAGAAGAGCTGAAACTTATGCTTAACCTTGTTAAGCCTAAATACTTTATTCCTATTCACGGCGAATATCGTATGCTTCGTCTTCACGCGGGTCTTGGTGAAGAGGTTGGTATTGCTCCAGAAAATATTTTTGTGCTAGACAATGGGGACACTGTTGAATTCCAAGGTGGTCAAGCCGCTCGTGGACCTAAAGTTCAAGCAGGTCGTGTACTAATTGACGGACTAGGAGTTGGCGATGTAGGTAATATCGTACTACGTGATCGTAAGCTACTTTCCCAAGATGGTATTCTCGTTGTTGTTGTAACACTAAGCAAGGCAGATGGCACGATTCTATCTGGCCCAGATATTATTTCTCGTGGTTTTGTTTACGTTCGTGAGTCCGAAGGACTTCTTGACGAAGCAAATCGTATCGTAACTTCTACACTTACTAAACTAATGAACGATAAAGTTAATGAGTGGGCTTCATTGAAAACAAATGTGAAAGACTCTTTAGGTAGATTCCTGTACGAACAAACTCGTCGTCGCCCGATGATTTTACCAATTATTATGGAAGTATAATTTTATATTCCATTCACCTAAATTAACTAGCTAATATTACTCATATGTGAGTAGTTATTAGCTAGTTTTTTTATGTCTTTAGCACCAATTGTTCATTATTGAATTGAATATCTGCTTGTATTGCATATAATAGAGTATGAACAGGGAGTATTATCCAATTATTATAACGCTAAAAGTAGACCTGTTAGTTTATTGACTCAAAACTATTACAATCGAGGTGGAGACATGGTGACAATGAGGGGAAATAAACTGCTTAATATTTTTGTTGCAGTAATTGTTTTTTTCTGTACTGTTATTCCAGTAAGTGCTCAATATGTGAATGCAGCGACGACAAGTAAAAACGGTGTTATTTTTAAAGATGTTACTAATAGTCATTGGGCGATGGAAGCTATTCATTGGGGCTACAAAGAAGGTATTGTTAAAGGCGATGCAAATGGTAACTTTAATCCTAATGATAATGTTACCGAACCAGAATTTCTAGCGATGGTTATGCGTTCTTATAGTAACGATTTTGTTGTTCGCAAAGCAGAGCCAGGTGAAAAATGGTATATTCCGTACTTTGATCTTGCTACCGACAATTTTTGGCACTTTAGTGGACAAAACTCGGTTTATCAACGTAGTCAAGTAGCTAATATTGTTTATTCAATGCTACAAGGTAGTTATGAAAGTGATACAGTATCTATTCAGTTTTTATTAGATACTAAGTTATCAACGGGTAAAGTCAGTGCTACTGTTGCAGGATACGCGCCATATGAAAATTTGAATAGAGCGGAAGCGATTGTCTTTATTAAACGCTTGAAGCAGCAATATCCTTCTGTGAAACAATATATTGGAAAAAGTGTAAGCTATTCTACTGGATTGCGTGATGTAGTTATTGGTGATACGGAGGCAGCACTAGTTAGTAAGTTAGGAAAGCCTGATCGTAAAGACGCTTCTGAATTTAACTTTACATGGTACATTTATAATAAAAACTATAATAGCTTTGCAATGTATGGTATTTCTAATGAAAATAAAGTTGTTGCACTATATTCGAATGCTAGAAATGTATGGGGACTACAAAATGCTATATTAGTAGGTTCCAGCTATACTAATTTAAACAAATATATCGGCAAGGAAGTTACATTAAACCTATTTAGTTATTATCAATCTAAACAAGATGGAATCATTACAAATTATTACGTAGATAAGTTTTCAGATAATGCTGTAGATGGAATTTTGCAATATGATGCAAGTTACAGCGGGAAAGGTCCAGCCGGACAAGAGCAAATCGATGCAGGTTATGAGCAGCAAATTCTAGATTTCACTAATGTTTTCCGTAACAAAAATAATCTTAAAAATATGTTATCTTGGAATGAGAAAGCAGCGAAGGCAGCGTATTTGCATAGTAAAGATATGTATACGCACAAATATCTTGATCACATTAATAAAGCTGGGTTAGATCCACAAGCTCGGATGGAAGTAGCGGGACTGACTAATTTTGGTGGCGGTGAAAATATCGCTTATGGCTATGATAATGGATTTGCTGTTTATGTAGGCTGGATTAATTCATTGGGACATAGAGAAAATATGCTTTATCCCGATTATAAGGAGCTTGGAGTAGGTGCTTATAAAACCTATTATACGCAAGATTTTGTACTACCCTATAACTAGTAATAGGGCATAGTTTTCTGCAATGAGAGATAAGAGTAGAATACCCATAGACTGGACACTTTGAAAATGGTGTTTCGGCTATGGGTATTTTTTGTTATTAAGTAGATTTCGGATAAATTGATCATAATACTCCATACTAATCATATAAATAATAAAGTTAATCTTTCGAAGTGACTTTTTGTTCATAAGAGAAGTTACACCACGAAGCTACAAAAAGTTAGTTTATGCTTTCGAAGTGACTTTTTGTTCATAGGAGAAGTTACACCACGAAGCTACAAAAAGTTTAGGAGGCATATGATGGATTCTTATCCGAATTTGACCGGTGATCAATTACCAAATGATCCGAATAAGTCAGAAGAAACAAGATTAACAGTCGATCCAACGTTACAAGCGATACAACAACTCGGGGTGGCCAGTGTACCAAGTGCTCAAGAAAGTAATATTCATTGTATAACGATTATCGGGCAGATTGAAGGTCATATGATCTTACCACCACAAAATAAAACTACGAAGTATGAGCATATTATTCCACAGCTCGTTGCTGCTGAGCAAAATAGTAAAATTGAAGGTTTACTTATTATTCTTAATACTGTAGGTGGCGATGTTGAGGCAGGTCTTGCTATTGCAGAGATGATCAGCACGATGTCTAAGCCAAAGGTTACGCTTGTATTAGGCGGTGGACATTCTATAGGAGTTCCGATAGCTGTTTCTGGTGATGTAAGCTTTATTGCTGAGACTGCTACGATGACGATTCATCCGATTCGGATGAATGGACTAGTAATCGGTGTGCCACAGTCATTTGAATATTTGGACAAGATGCAGGAAAGGGTAACTCGCTTCGTTATCGCACATTCGGGAATTACGGAAGAAACGTTCAAAGGATTAATGTTTAAAACAGGGGAGCTAGCAAGAGATATTGGTACTACAGTCATTGGTGCGGATGCAGTAAATCACGGTCTTATTGATAAAGTGGGTGGAATAGGGGATGCTCTACAACAACTACGTAATTTAATTAATGACCATAAGGATATGCTTCCGAAGTGACTTTTTATTCGCAGAGAGAAATTCAAGAATGTATCATAAAAAATTTTAGGAGGAGCAAGTTTAATGTTATATTCCGTTATGCCTGTTGAATACGTTTATGGAGAACAAAAGCGTGACGATCATTGTCAAGATTATGTGTATCAAGGTATGTTAATGGAGGTTAAGCCATTAACATCAGGCAACGCGATGATCGTTCGTCTAATTAATCCACCGCTGGATTGTTACCTAGACCAAAAATACGCACCAGGTAGCATCATCCCTTATAGGTAACTTCAAAAAGCGGACTTTGATAACGATGATAAGGCTGACGTAGCGTATTCGACATCGCATATGAAGCGAACTTGGCAAGTGCGGTTCGCGTGTACGTAATGATGTACACTTGCGCTTCCGCCTTGCTCAAGTAACGCTCCATCTGCTCGGTTCTGAAAGCCCGCTTTTTGAACTTCCATTTAAAGTTATTTCAAGAGA
>DXHF01000320.1 GCA_019113605.1 Candidatus Paenibacillus intestinavium | reverse complement strand
AGTTATACAAATATAAACAATAGTTCCATTATCCTGGTTTGTTAAAAAATTTTGCATCTTTTTGTGGTTTTGTGTCGATTTTAATTTTAATTAACTTAATCTATCCTGGTTGACTGATTTATATATGAAGTTCGACAACTGTAGTTAAGAATAAGCTACTCTTAGCATTGTAGGTATGAGTAGCTTATTCGTTATTATTAATTGCTAATTGCTAAGGAAAATTTTCCTTACCTCTAACTAATTAAGTAATCATATATCGATCATGACTTGTTTATATAAAACACAAAAATCCACTCCTTAGCGAGTGGATTTATTTTCATTTGCATATTTAAGTAGTTCGGATAAATCTTCAAGACTAGCACTTCAGCGATCTTATTTAGATGCTTTAATCACTTCATCAATTTTCCTAACGCATTCATCAACTTGATTCTTTAATTTGACTAGCTCTTCAATTGTTATTTCCCCACTGATTTCTTCATAGGGAATTGATCGAAGCAAAGTAATCTTTCTGTATACAGTATTTAACGACACAAAAAGAATTTCATCAATTGAGTTAGCATGCTTTGATGAAAATAAAACCCACGCTTCTTTTGTCATTTGATACTTAATTAATGATGGAATTACTTCATTTGTGTTAATCATAGATGTTAGTGTTAATGAGTTGTTCTTCAATTCTTCTTTCACTATTAATGCTAAACTGTCTAATTCCTTTTTGACGGATAATTGATTATTTTTCTGAGTTATTTCTATTTGATATCGAGCCACAAAATATGCGATGAATGCTCCCAATACCCCACCGATTATATTTCCTAACGAAGCAATAAGAGCTCCTAACCAATCTCGATCAGCATTAAAATATGTAATTATTAATACAGATGACAAACTAACCGTTAGACACAATATAACCAAACCAACAATTAGGTAAAGGATATAACGAATATTCATTGAGCAGCCTCATATCTACTATCTAACGCATCAAATAAAAGCCTTCGTGCGTGATTTGAATTTTTATTGATATCTGATGCACGAAGGCTATCTGACTTTCCCACATTTCCTACCCTGTGTTCAAATGAAGTTGTACTAGAAGTGGGATGAATGGATTTAGCAGGTGTTAATATTCTTTCAAAAACAATCTCAATATAATCTTGTCTGTTAATAGGAATAAATTCATATTCACAAAACCGACAATTTATTGTGTGTTGAGGAATCTCACTATCTATATACACATTTTGATGAACACCATCACAATTAGGACATAACACTTTATAAATTGGTTTTAAAACAGGGATATCTGAACTACTAGATAGTGCAAACATATCTATAGCTAAATCTACATCTATTCCACTTTGAACTGAAAACCTTAGTGGGGATAAATTTCTAAGTATAGCACTTCTCTGAATAGCTAACCATGAATCCAGAAGATTTATTGCAACTGGCTCAATCTGATATTTGCTTAAATTCCTTAATAGTGGAAAGTACATGACTACACTCCTCTCTTAACAAATAATTATAAAAGTGAACGAGATAATATTGAGAAGTCACTTCCAGTTTAGATCCTACTTTTTTATTTACGTTGTTTTCTGGTAGGAACCAGGTTACCCATAGTTTATTAAACGTTTTTTGATCATCTATAGTTTCTCGTGTATCAAAATATATGTCTGACATTTCAATTCCATCACCATCATTTGCAGATGCATTGACTCTAGCACCAGTATCATCAGCGTAGAAAAACTTTTCTATCGTACCTTGTTTTCCTTCAGCATATGACTTGAATGCGAAAAAATCATTTTGTATTAAAGCTCTTTCTAGAAGTCTCTTAAAACGGAACGGTAAGTTTACTGGAGTTTTCTCATCTGGTAAACCTAAATTTCTTGCGTACTTTTTAGAAATAGTATCTATTTCTTCTAGCAGTGGCTTAACTTTTTCAACGTATGGTTCTTCAGCTCGTCTTGTAAGTTCTTTGAAAATATTATATAACGTAGTCTTCATTTCGTCATTCGAAAGATACGTTATTGAAAACATATCTTTTAATAAAGAAGATAATTCATTAAAGGTTTGGTATGTCTTACCAGAACCTTCGTTCGTATTACTCCTGGGTCTCAAAGAAATCAATAACTCTTCATTTTCCAAGTCTAGCTCCACCCAGGTAAAATCAGTATCACTTTCATGGATAATTACGTCGTCAACTACTACTTTAAGAATAATATTATTAGCAAAACACATTTCAACTCTACTCACCGATTGATCCTCATACTCAGTCTTTAAGTATACTAATTCATATTCCTCACTTTCCGGTAAGGATTCTGTTAAATCAGAAAAATCTTCAGTAGGATAACCAGCTTTCTCTAAAGCTTCATGAAATAAACTTTTCACCTTTACTTTTTGCAAAGACTGTGAGTTAAGTTTTGTAATATAAAGGGTTCTATTGTGTCCATATCTGAATTGTTCTTCTAAATAATCATTCCAAATGGACCTTGACATAGTCCCTTGATTAATTAAAGTTTCAATTTTCCCAATTAATTCACTCTTCAATCCAGAAATAGGTATTCCGTTCCTTTTCAAAAATCTACGAATAGATTCGTAATTTAGGTAATTTACTATTCTACGATTTACACGATACTTATTAGCCATACAAATCCTCCATTGTTAACGTATTAGCTAACAACTTCGACATAAGATTTTCTTTTCCTGCAATATTTTTGAAAACAACCTTTCACCAGCATAGTTCAACAAAAATTCCCCTCCATCAGTCTGCAACTATATCAATAGTTGCAGACTAGTGGCAATTGCATAACTAGCTTTTTCTTTTATGAATTTTCCTCAACTACTTACTCAACAATCCAATACGATCTAAGATAACAGCCATCTGCGCACGCGTAACATTACCATTAGGATCAAACTTACCTTCAGTAACTCCGACTAACACGCCTTTTTCGACCGCTTTAGCAATTGACGATCTAGCCCAGTGGCTATCTGCAACATCAGTATAACCACTTTTATTCGTTGTAGCTCCAGTGCCCATAATAGCATCGTACTCCTTCTTGATTTTATAAAGAAAAGCATCCCACGTACCTGTAACTCTAAAAGATGCTGGGCAATCCTTACCACTCCATTTATTGTGCTGTACAACAGATTCAAGGCTAAGTCCTTCTTCTTTCATTATATGAGCGATTAAGATAGCGGCGTTCCCCTCTGCCTTGGCTCTGTTTCCATCTATGTGTTCACAAATCTCAACGCCGATTGATTCAGCATTCCCTATTCCTTTTCGACCATCACCAGCATGATACGCCGATTCGCCGTGTGGCAAATGTTGAATAGCAATGGTATCATCAACCGTCCAATGCCAGGATGCAGGAACCTTTACAGCTCCATCCTTGAGATATTTAGCATGACGCTCCGCATCAGCTCCTTTATCTTTATTAGCTGTATCATGCACCGTAACATATAGCGGTTTGCGTTTGTCTGCAGGTCTATTTGCGCTACCCACAGGAATAAAATCTTGTTTAACTGTTAATGTTCCATACATTTTATACACTCCCTTTTTAACTGTTATTGCGCTACCCATCAACCTGCCCCAACCGTTATCTTTAGGATATAAATAAGCACTACCGCCACCATCACCGTTAAGAGCATCAACACAACCGATATTTGCCATGATCTGAGCTAGTACGTGTAATGTGATAGCTGAGTGAGTTCGGACAATTACAGCCCTCGTAGGGCTTAGTGTGCCGACTGCCACTCGTATGTGTTTAGCGTTATTCTTCCATATGTCAGTACCGAGTTGGTCACGTTCGATTGAATCTTTATAAACAAAAAGCTCATCCTCTAGCAATCGAGGAGAGCCTTGTACGCTGTGTAATGTATCTTTATTTGGTTTACCTATCCGAAACGATCCATCGGATTGAATACAAAATGAATCTCGTGCCGCTGTCTTTGCTATGTCTTTATTTACTACCTTACCATCTACCATTACTAATCCTATTGGCGTACCAGTAACGTTGTTTGCAAAGTTAAAATTCATCGCCGCATCAGATTTACTAGATTGTGCAATCTGTTTAACTGTGGAGCCGACTTTATAGCCGACTCCGATCTCGTCCTCTTTATTGATGTATTCAATCGTACAACTAATACCTAATATCGTTTGTGTGCTAGGCATCAGCGTCACCCTGTTTTGTTGCAGTCACGTTACCGCCGCGATCGGCTGCACGTTGAATCTTCTTATCCATTTCACTACCTACCCATTTAAGCAACACTTCCAGTGCTGTTAGCGGTAGCCAATCACCCCAACCAGCTCTAATAGCATTAGCTACCATTGAGTTAATAACGTGATAAAGTAATCCGGCAATTAATGCTCCAAATAAAATGCCCGGCAGACTAAATAGTAAATCAAGCAGATGCCCGCCTGCAGGTAATAAGAGCATAAAAAAAGTACGGAATATGCCATCGATACCGTACTTGCTAGCATAACTATTATCTTTCTTTGCAGCTCGTGAGCCAGTGATCCAATCCATACCAACAAAAAACATTAGTGCAACTATCGCAATAATCACCGCTTCACCTGCTCCATACATAAATTCAAACGCTGGTACAACTATTGCTCCAATCGCACCCCAAACCGTTAATTCTTTATTCAATTAAAACACCCCATTCCCCAATTTTGGCAATAAAAAAAGACCTCTATGGTCTACTGTTGATTATCTGCAGCTAATAAAGTTTGTGTATCAGCCTTCCAACGATCAGGTACATCATTGATTGTAAAACTATCATCACGCTTAATACGTGCGAAGTAGATTTTAGCCATTATGCGATACCACCTCCCTCTACCGCGCTAGCAAGCTCGATTAGTGCGTCTTGTAAGTCGGTATTGTCCTTTTCAAGCTTATCAACTCTAGCAAGTAGCATGGTATTTTCAGTTTGCAGTATTGCGATATCATCACTAGGAGAATAAGGCGCGACGTAGTTAGGGTTCTCTGAGAAGCTTGCACCATCGTAGCAATGTGTTTCTGCCTTTACATCGCTTGGTAAATGGCTCACATCGTGTACATTCACTTCAAAGCCAATAAAGTACACCCCACCATTTTTAACAACCTTTGTATCACTGCCTACCAATTCCGTGTGGTCAGCAATATCCAAGATAATATTTGTATTGATTTGAGTAATTACGATCATTTTTAAAACACTCCTTTTATCTTGATTAGCTTCTAGCTATATATTATCCTGTAAGGAATGAACCTAAAGTATATACTGCTCCACCCGATGTGCCAACCATATACATGCCATCTTTGAAGTAGGCATATTCTACTGACGTACCTAAATTAGATCTTTCAATCCATTTAATTCCGTTATCAGAAAATGCTACGGTAGCCCCCCGTAATGCCACGAATAACCCATTAAGAAAATGAACTCGGACTATGCGATTAGCCGCGAAAGGGTGATCCAATTGCCGTTTCCACGTTACACCGTCCATAGAAGTAAAGATATATCCACCTGCGCCCACAATCACAAATAAACCATTCCCGAAAGTGACCCCAGTTATATCATATGACCCAAAGCCGCTTGTTTGCATTGTCCACGCAACACCGTTGTTGGTAGATGTAGCTAACTGTCCGCTATAACCTACTGCTACCCATATGCCGTTTCCAAAAGCCACTCCGGTTACATTACTAGTGAAACCATTATCCCGATTAGCCCACGAACCAGTAGCTAACGGTGATGTTCCTATTTTCCCGTCCCCACCCGTAGCTACAAACGTACTATTTGCATAGGTAATACTCATTATTCTACTTGTGCTGAAAGTGGTCGACCTCAGTGTCCACGTTATACCATTTGTCGACGTAATCAATTTGCCATTCTCGGCTACAGCAACAAATATATTATTTGCATACGTTACCCAATAAAAGTAATCTGTTGTCACTGGGTGGCTTTGTATTGTCCATGTTATACAATCGGGTGATGTGGCAAGTTTACCATCTCTACCTACAGCAACAAATAAGTTCGCCCCATAAGCTATTGACGTTACCTCTATACTAGTACCAAACCCAGTAAGTCTTTTTACCCAAGTGGCTGTGTATGTTTCGGGTACTTCCAATTTTCCTGCCACTCCAAATATATTTACCCCTGCCAAGATATTAGCGGGTATAAAATCAGCGTCTGTCAATTTCAACTCCGCTGTTGTACTGTAGTACCCCGCTGACGGAATTTTTGCTAGTAGAGTCCCTAATGCGGGCGATGTAACTACAGGAGCTACTACATTCCCTGTATTACTTGGCATCGTACCTAATACCTTTAAGCCATTAATATAAGCGCTGCTTCCTGCTAATATCTGACCCGCCGTGGCTGTAGCGTCGTCTGAGAAAGTACCCGTCATGACTATACCAGTTGAATTTCCTACCGTTACTCCTGCCGCAATGTTAGATCGTACGAGCCCTCTTACATTCAAGACACCTATAGTTGTGCTGTCTACATAGCCCATAGACGATTCGGGTACTTTGAAAGTAATTTGACCTTCGTTAGTAGCAAGTGGATTAACGATAACTTTAGTTATTGAATTGTGTAATGCAGGCTCAAGCGTTAACCCCGCTCTATTAACCATAGTCCCAACTTGCGCCCCATTAGAGTTAGCGAACGTCTTCCCTGCTAACACTTCGGCAGGCAATGCATTACCGCTACCCTGTGTAATATTACCTATATTGGTTGCCATAGTTTGGAACGTTGCATTAGCCGCCGTTGGTTGACCCTTGCCAGCGATCGCGGTGGCTACTATTGCTTTACCGTCACTGACAGATAACTTTAAAGTTTCTTGCGTTTGAAAAAGCTCATTGATTGCGACTACGGTGCTTGTCTTCGCTGTTGTTTTTAGTGTTGTTAGGTTACCGATCTCCGCTACGACACCACTATCGTCTGCCGATACTAAAATACGCCACGTAAGCCATGCATCTGCGTTGTATAGTGCATGTCTATATTTTATAGGAGCATCTGCATTGTATGGGTAGAAATATTGTGTACATGCTTCGTTTGTATGTCCCTTAATTGTTACGACTGTGCCGTACATAGCTGGGAAGCCAGTGGCATTATTGCAGAAAAATATCGTTTCCCCTTTTGGATATGTGCTGGGTAAATCTGCGCCTGTTTTGAAGTTGCCACTGCGATTAAAGTCAATCCCTTCAAATCGCGGAGTAGCCGTTGTTCTAACATCCTGGTCCAAATGGTACCCGTCCACCATATCCGCATTAAGATTAACAACCTTAGTTGTTGAAGCTACAGCGAAAGGCGCGGAACCTGTCGGCATGTTAGAAATAAAGCGACGTGCTGTTAAATCTCCGCTGGCGTCTCTTATAGCTGTAGTATTTGCTGTACCAGCCATTGCAGCCTTATACCCGCTTACGCTTTCCGCGTTAAGCCCTTCCTGCATGATGCCGTCAGCTAAAGCCGCAGCCTTCCAGCCGTTAAAGGTACCCGCAGTTGAAATGATGGCAATCCTATGCTCTCCTTCATTGCTGATAAAATTACCTATAACCCTGCTCGTGTACATCTTAATTAAAATTATAATCCCCGATTTCCCTGTTAAACCTAACGCTGCGGCATTAGCTGACGAAACGTTAAATATAGCTTTTGAGGAAGATGCCATTGCGTTGATAATTGCTTGTACAGTAGCGGTATCTGTTAACGCTAGCTCGGCTATGGTGTTATATATCTTCCACCCATTATGGAATCCACTATTCCAGTTCGGCACAAGCGTTGTACTTACGTTAGTTGCTGGCGGCGTACCTTGTGGTGCCGTAGACTTAAATTGCTTAGCCGAAGCATCTCCATTACCATCGTACATTATGATCTTGTTTGCTGTAGGTGTACTGGTAGCTCCTGCAATAGCTAACTCATGTTCATTGATCTCTTGTCCAATCTGATTCATATCTTCAGGCATGACGGTATCATTCATACCCCAATTTGTTTTTGCCATGTATTATTGCGCCTCCTTTACTGTGATGGTTTGCAACATCATATGATCCACTGTAATCGGTACATTGACTGCATTACTGGTTAATATGTTATCAGCGCTATCCTTTAACTCGATCAAAGTAATCAAACTAACATCTGCAACAGGAACAATGTAATTAAGTGCCATCACGTTATCTGTAACAGCCTTCACTTCAAAGTCATTAATTTCATAACTACCATTAAGGACGACCTTCGCAACTCGACCATCCACATAAGTAGCAATATCATTTAACAATTCAGCAGTTATCATTTCACAACTACCTCCGTTCCGAGCGTCATAAACGGCTTTGATCCCAATTGCCAACTGCCGTTTAGTTTGTAATTCCAATTCATCTGTTTCCGACTAATACTTTCTTCTAACTCAAGCTCCAATTGCAGTGGCGTTTGTTGCTGATAGACAAGATTAGCAGGCTTAACTGTATCGATAGTACGAAGTGCTTCGCGAAACACACTGGCGTTCTCGATATCGGTTGTGACCGTCAAGATAAATGCCTGTGGATCAACCTCAACAATCGTCAATCCTTGACCTACAACTAAATCTAGCTGTTGCTGCAAGTAGCGAATTGTAAACGGTGGTCTAGTCTGATATCGATTAAGCAAACGGCGACGTCTAAAGCTAAGCGTTTCAATGGCGGGGTCTGATTGTATGCCCAACATTAGTTCACGCCGCTTAATTGCCTGCAAGCCTGCCGTCATAACGAATTGGTCATCAAAGAGCTGGTCTACTGCCCCTTGCAACAGATCCAACTCAACGGTTTCCGTGTGATCCAATTCTCTAAAATCATCAATTTGCCGATAAAACTCTGGTAAGTGTTTCAATATACGATCAGTCATTGATTGTCACCGTCCCCAACATAGGTATGTCATCCGCACTTAATGTTAGGTTGGCAGCTATGCCGTTTATCTTTGTATTACTAACATCTTCCACACCTTGCGCAGTAAGCATACGAGCATCGATTTGCGCTATTCTCACAATGATCTGTACTTGATTCTGCCAATCTTGTCTCAATTCAAGCAAGTAGGCATCCATTAACATTTCGATATCTGCTTGCACATGTCCAGGAGTAACATTTTCAGACAGTAACAAAGTGGTTTCTATATTAATTGTCACGCCAGTTACTCCGGCAATCGTTACCACATGACCAATCGGCGCTTGCCCCAACCCTTGACCACTATTTACTATAGGATCAATTATCGTTTGTACATCATTGACTAGCGCGCTTGATGGCGGCTCCCAGTCCGCAGCTATGATAGTACATTTAACCGTACCTCCACCATTCCAAACAGGATATACCTTTGTAGCTCCAACACCTGCAATTTCATTAACCTTTTGTTTATAATCTGCTACATTCCCACCAAAAGCAGGCTCATTCACTGCTTCATAAAATCGTTGGCGTAGCATATCATCTGATTCTTCATCCTCACCAGGCACAAGCACCTCACCAAGCTCAGCACGCGCTAGATTGGCTACATAATCAATGGGTAGCAACATACCAAACTGCTCATTACCAATAGTCCCAGTCGTCTCACAAACTAC
>DXHF01000319.1 GCA_019113605.1 Candidatus Paenibacillus intestinavium | reverse complement strand
ATACGTGGAAGACCTTGTGTAATATCATCTCCGGCTACACCGCCTGTATGGAACGTACGCATCGTCAACTGTGTTCCTGGTTCACCAATAGATTGAGCTGCGATAATACCAACCGCTTCACCAATCTCAACATGCTTACCAGTCGCAAGGTTACGACCATAACATACTTTACATACACCGTGACGAGCACGGCAGCTTAGTACAGAACGAATTTGAAGTTTTTCTACACCGGCTTCAACGATTGCTTCCGCTTTATCTGCATCGATCAGTTCATTACGATTAACTAGAACTTCACCTGTTTGCGGATGACGAACCGTTTCGAATGAATAACGACCTTCAATACGGTCAAACAGGTCTTCAATAACCTCTTTACCATCTTGAATTTTGCTAACGATAAAGCCTTTATCTGTACCACAATCTTCTTCACGTACGATAACGTCTTGTGCAACGTCAACTAGACGACGAGTTAGGTAACCTGAATCGGCTGTACGTAACGCTGTATCGGCAAGACCTTTACGCGCACCATGCGTAGAGATAAAGTACTCAAGGACAGTAAGGCCTTCACGGAAGTTAGATTTGATTGGTAACTCGATAATACGACCAGATGGATTGGCCATTAGACCACGCATACCACCTAGTTGTGTAATTTGAGATTTATTACCACGGGCTTTAGAGTCAACCATAAGCATGATGTTATTATAGCGATCCATAGATTTCATTAGGACTTCTGTAATTTCATCTTTACATTTGCTCCAAATGCTAATGATACGGTCATAACGTTCTTCATTCGTAATAAGACCACGACGATATTGATTCATAACTGTAGCTACTTTATCCTCAGAAAGCTTCATAATGCCAGCTTTTTCCTTCGGAATGATAATATCAGATACACCGATCGTGATACCAGCTTTAGTAGAGTAAGTGAAACCAAGCTCTTTGATCAAATCAAGAATAACAGACGTTTTCGTTGTATGGTATTTACGGAAACATTCCGCGATAATTGTTCCAAGGTAGTCTTTGCCCACCGCAGGAGCTATCGGGAAATCATTCATAATTTTCTGTAGGTCAGCACCTTTTTCATAGACGAAATAGTGATCAGGAATACCATTAATCAAGTTAGCTTTAGTCGCTTCATTGATATAAGGGAATTCCGATGGGAATATTTCATTGAAAATAACTTTACCTACTGTTGTACAAAGAAGTGCTGCATTTTGTTTTTCTGTAAAGCTTGTTTTATTCAAAGCTTTAGCAGGAATAACAATACGAGCATGAAGAGCTGCGGCACCACGTTGATAAGCAGAAACGACTTCATTCACCGTAGCATAGATACCGCCACTACCTTTAGCTTCTTTGTTGTCCATTGTAAGGTAGAATGAACCAAGAACCATATCCTGAGACGGTGTAACAACTGGTTTACCGTCTTTCGGGTTCAAGATGTTACCAGAAGCTAGCATAAGCATACGCGCTTCAGCTTGAGCTTCAGCAGACAATGGAACGTGAACCGCCATTTGGTCACCATCAAAGTCAGCGTTATAAGCTGTACATACTAATGGATGCAATTTAATTGCGCGACCTTCAACAAGAATCGGTTCAAAAGCTTGAATACCAAGTCTATGCAATGTCGGAGCACGGTTTAACAGAACTGGATGCTCTCTAATTACTTCTTCAAGTACATCCCATACTTCTGCACTTACGCGTTCAACTTTGCGCTTAGCACTCTTAATATTATGCGCTAGACCTTTGTTAACAAGTTCTTTCATAACGAAAGGCTTGAACAATTCTAGCGCCATCTCTTTTGGAAGACCACATTGGTACATTTTCAAGTTAGGACCTACAACGATAACCGAACGACCAGAATAGTCAACACGTTTACCTAGTAAGTTCTGACGGAAACGACCTTGTTTACCTTTAAGCATATGAGATAGTGATTTCAATGGACGGTTACCAGGACCCGTTACAGGGCGGCCACGACGACCATTATCGATCAACGCATCAACAGCTTCTTGAAGCATACGTTTCTCATTTTGCACAATAATATCAGGAGCACCAAGATCAAGAAGACGTTTTAGACGGTTATTACGATTAATAACACGACGATATAGATCATTCAAGTCAGATGTAGCAAAACGACCACCATCTAATTGAACCATCGGACGAAGCTCTGGCGGAATAACAGGAAGTACATCCATAACCATCCACTCAGGCATATTACCGGAATTACGGAATGCTTCAATAACTTCAAGACGTTTAATCGCACGATTACGACGTTGGCCTTGAGCAGTACGCAATTCTTCTTTCAACGATTCCAGATCACGCTCAATGTCGATATCTTGTAGCAATTTTTTCACAGCTTCTGCACCCATGCCCGCATGGAAACCATAACCGTATTTTTCACGGTAGCTACGATATTCCTTCTCGGACAATAGTTGTTTTTTCTCCAATGGAGTTTCACCAGGATCAGTTACAACATATGATGCAAAATAGATGATCTCTTCAAGCGAACGAGGAGACATATCAAGCGCAAGCCCCATACGACTTGGAATACCTTTAAAGTACCAAATATGAGTAACAGGCGCTGCTAATTCAATGTGTGCCATACGTTCACGACGTACTTTCGCACGAGTGACCTCAACGCCACAGCGATCACAAACTACACCTTTATAGCGTACACGTTTGTATTTACCGCAATGACATTCCCAGTCCTTTGTTGGTCCGAAAATCTTTTCACAGAAAAGACCTTCTTTCTCCGGTTTCAACGTTCTATAATTGATGGTTTCCGGCTTTTTAACCTCTCCGCGGGACCATGAGCGAATCTTGTCTGGCGATGCCAAACCAATTTTCATATACTCGAAGTTGTTCACGTCCAACAAGGAGCAACCCTCCTTCGTCATGTATGACTATGTCTTATTAAGCACCAAACTTCAATCAGTGAGAATACTCTCTACACTGACTGAAGCTTAGGTTGTGCTTTGTGAAATTATGCTAAATCAACATTTTCTGTGTCTTCTTCAGCAGGTTGTTCCTCTTGCAATGCTACTTTACTAGAAGCTACGGGAGCCGTCTCGAATGCTTCAACTTCGACATCGTCAAGGTTAAGCTTTTCGCTTGTACCATCGTCGTCGTCATCCATCTCTTTCATTTCGATCTCTTCTTCGTTTTCCGATAAGATTTTAACGTCCATACCCAAGCTTTGAAGTTCCTTAATCAATACTTTGAATGACTCTGGAACACCTGGTTCTGGAACATTTTCACCTTTAACAATCGATTCGTATGTTTTCACACGACCAACCACGTCATCGGATTTAACTGTAAGAATTTCTTGCAGTGTATATGCAGCACCGTATGCTTCCAGTGCCCATACCTCCATCTCACCGAAACGCTGTCCACCAAATTGAGCTTTACCTCCAAGTGGCTGTTGTGTAACAAGTGAGTAAGGACCAGTAGAACGAGCATGGATTTTATCTTCAACCATATGTGCCAGTTTGATCATATACATGACGCCAACTGTAACTTCACGTTCAAACTCATCACCAGTACGTCCATCATAAAGAATAGTTTTACCACTACGGTTCATACCAGCTTCTTCCATAGCGTCAAATACATCTTCTTCATTCGCACCATCAAACACTGGAGTTGCAGCATGAATACCAAGCAATTTACAAGCCATACCTAAGTGAACCTCAAGCGCTTGACCGATGTTCATACGTGATGGTACACCTAGTGGGTTAAGAACAACCTCTACTGGAGTTCCATCTGGTAAGAACGGCATATCTTCTTCTGCCATAATACGCGCGATGACACCTTTGTTACCGTGACGTCCCGCCATTTTATCGCCTTCAGAGATTTTACGTTTTTGCGCAATGTATACACGTACTAGATGATTAACTCCCGGTGGAAGTTCATCGCCATTTTCACGAGTAAATACTTTGACATCAACAACGATACCAGTCGTACCATGCGGTACACGCAGGGAAGTATCACGAACTTCGCGAGCTTTCTCACCAAAGATCGCATGTAGTAGACGTTCTTCAGCAGTAAGCTCCGTTACCCCTTTAGGCGTAACTTTACCAACTAGAATGTCACCTGAATTGATCTCTGCACCAACACGGATAATACCGCGCTCATCAAGATTGCGAAGTGCATCTTCACCAACGTTAGGAATATCACGAGTAATTTCCTCTGGACCAAGCTTCGTATCACGAGCTTCAGATTCATACTCTTCTATATGGATAGATGTGTAAACATCTTCTTTAACTAGTTTTTCACTAAGTAGGATAGCATCCTCATAGTTATAACCTTCCCAAGTCATAAACGCGACAACCACGTTACGACCTAGAGCCAATTCACCCTTCTCTGTAGAAGGACCATCCGCAAGAATATCACCTTTTTTGATAATATCACCTTTACGAACTAGTGGACGTTGGTTAATACAAGTACCTTGGTTAGAACGCATAAATTTGTGAATCTTATGTCTAACTAGATCACCTTGTACTTCTTTACCGTCTACCATTTCTACACGACGAAGAAGAATCTCGTTAGCTGTAGCACGTTCAATTACACCATCGAATTTGGATACAACACATACGCCTGAATCTTTCGCAGCCTTATGCTCCATACCCGTACCAACAAGTGGTGATCTCGGAATAAGCAAAGGTACGGCTTGACGTTGCATGTTCGATCCCATTAGCGCACGGTTGGAGTCATCATTCTCTAGGAATGGAATCAACGCTGTTGCAACGGAAACGACTTGCTTAGGCGATACGTCCATATAGTCAACACGGCTACTAGGCATCGTTAAAATGTTATCAGCTTGCTTATTGAAACGTACAATCGTTTCTTTTTCAGCAAATCTGCTATCATCAGTAAGCGGTGCGTTCGCTTGTGCAACAATATAGTTATATTCCTCATCGGCAGTCATGTAAGAGATACGTTCTGTTACAATGCCTGTTTCTGGGTCAACCCAACGATATGGCGCTTCAATGAAACCATATTCATTGATACGTGCATACGTTGACAAGGAGTTGATCAAACCAATGTTTGGTCCCTCTGGCGTTTCAATCGGACACATACGACCATAGTGAGAGTTATGAACGTCACGCACTTCAAAGCCTGCACGTTCACGCGTCAAACCACCGGGTCCTAGTGCAGATAGACGACGCTTATGCGTCAATTCCGCTAGTGGGTTTGTTTGGTCCATAAATTGAGACAATTGAGAAGATCCAAAGAACTCCTTAATCGATGCAATAACAGGACGGATATTAATTAACGCTTGAGGCGTAATAGCATTCGCATCCTGAATCGACATTCTCTCACGAACAACACGTTCCATACGAGAAAGACCGATACGGAATTGATTTTGTAGCAATTCACCAACTGAACGTAAACGACGGTTACCTAAATGGTCAATATCGTCTACATCTCCTACTCCTTGTAATAAGTTAAGGAAGTAGTTGATAGAAGAGATAATATCTGCAGGCGTAACATGCTTAACAGATTTATCAATAATACCGTTAGCGATAATTTTAATGATTTTGCTCTCATCATTAGGAGCATACACACTAATCGTTTGAAGTGGAATATCATGCGATTCTAACACACCGTTACCAACGGAATATGTTTTGAAGCCGATATCCGATTCTAGACGATCAAGAATTTGGTCTAGTAGACGACGGTCAATCACTTGTCCCTTTTCAGCAACAATTTCACCCGTCGAAGCATCAATCAAATCCTCTGCAAGACGTTGATTGAATAAACGATTCTTAATGTGAAGCTTCTTATTAATCTTGTAACGACCAACATTTGCTAAATCATAGCGTTTCGGATCGAAGAAACGAGCAACAAGCAAGCTTCTAGCGTTATCCAATGTTGGTGGTTCACCTGGACGAAGACGCTCATAGATTTCAATCAGAGCTTTCTCTGTTGAATCTGTGCTGTCTTTATCTAGCGTGTTACTGATGTATTCATCATGACCAAGTAGATCAAGAATTTCTGCATCAGTACCAAAGCCAAGCGCACGAAGAAGTACTGTTACCGGAATTTTACGTGTACGGTCAATACGAACGTAGACGATATCCTTAGCATCAGTTTCAAGCTCAAGCCAAGCACCACGGTTAGGAATTACAGTAGCCGTGAATGCTTTTTTACCGTTTTTATCAACTTTAGTGCTGAAATACACACTCGGGGATCGAACCAATTGGCTGACGATAACGCGTTCCGCCCCGTTAATAATAAACGTGCCGGTCTCTGTCATTAGTGGGAAATCTCCCATAAAGACTTCTTGTTCCTTAACCTCGCCAGTCTCCTTATTAATTAAACGCACTTTCACGCGTAAAGGAGCTGCAAATGTAACATCCCGTTCTTTTGATTCATCGACTGAATATTTCGGTTCTCCCAAGCTGTAGTCAATAAACTCAAGCGATAAATTGCCCGTAAAGTCCGAAATCGGAGAGATATCTTGGAATAACTCAATTAAGTCATTATCCAAAAATTTCTCGTACGATTTTTGTTGGATTTCAATCAGGTTCGGGACTTCCAGCACCTCTTTGATTCGACTGTAGCTCCTACGAGTACGTCGACCATACTGAACAAGTTGTCCTGCCAACTTAACCTCACCCCTCATGTCTGTCTAACAGCAACGAAATTTCCACAGCTGTTGTGATAACTACAACTTAGCACTGTAGGTATCATAAAAATAAAGAAAAGCCCTTATCGAATTCGTTCGAAAAAAGAGCATGTTTCTGGCAGTTAACCATCCGTTAAGTTATAAACGATGGTCATATCAAGTAATTTTGCCCAAATTCTTACTGTTTACACCAAAAATACCAAATTATTTATATTTTCGTATAATTCGGCACTTGACACTTTAGTTGACTAAAGAGATTATAAGCAATTTTATGCTGACATTCCATAATACTAACATACTAGAAATGTCAAGTCAAATGTTTTTGAGTGTTTTCAGTATAATTTTCATAAAACAGCTATTTAGCTTTTACCGCTCTGAAAATACGGTACCCTTTATCCTTGGTCACTTCTTCAACTTCTCCAAATAATTGTTCTAATTTTTCAAATGCTGAAGGAGCACCCTGTTTCTTCTGAATAACAATCCACATACTTCCACCAGCATTAAGCAAGTTATAACCTTCTTCAAATACTCTGTGTACAACTACTTTACCCGCACGAATAGGTGGATTGCTTATAATACAATCGAAGCGTTGATCTTTCACCGCTTCATAGAGATCACTTTGTAACACCGTTACATTACTCACTCCATTTTGTTTTGCATTAGCCTTGCTAAGTTGTACCGCTCGCTCATTAATGTCAATCATCGTAATATGACCTTCCGGCGCGAGTTTAGCTGCAGTAATTCCAATCGGGCCATAGCCACAACCTACATCTAATACGGTAGCATTCTCAGCAAA
>DXHF01000318.1 GCA_019113605.1 Candidatus Paenibacillus intestinavium | reverse complement strand
GCTTTTTGAACACGTATTTTAATATATTGCTTGAAGAGCATTCAAACAAGGAGAGCCATATTGGCTCTCTTTGTTTACATAAATTATTACATAATGAAATGAAGTATATGAAAAATAAGCGTATGCTTACGAAGTACTTTTCGTTTCTAAGAAGTGTACTGTGAAGCTAACGAAAAGTTTTAGGAGGTTTAATGACAATGGCCATTACACGTAAAAAAATTTCGGTTGTTGGTGCTGGCTTTACAGGTGCTACTGCCGCATTAATGCTCGCTCAAAAAGAACTTGGAGATATCGTATTAGTTGATATTGCACCTCTTGAAAACCCTACAAAAGGCAAAGCGCTAGATATGCTTGAAGCGACTCCTGTTATGGGCGTGGATGCTAATATTACAGGCACTGCTAACTATGAAGATACAAAAGATTCGGATATCGTTATTATTACTGCCGGTATTGCTCGTAAGCCTGGGATGAGCCGTGATGATCTAGTTAACACCAATGCGGCTATAGTGAAGTCTGTATGTGAGAACATTAAAGTGACTAGTCCGAATAGCTACGTACTTATTTTAAGCAACCCTGTTGACGCTATGACATACACTGCTTACCAAACACTTGGTTTCCCGAAAAATCGCGTAATTGGTCAATCTGGTGTGCTTGATACAGCTCGTTATTGCACATTTATAGCCCAGGAGCTTAATGTATCAGTTGAAGATGTTCGTGGCTTCGTACTTGGTGGTCATGGTGACGATATGGTACCACTCGTTCGTTATTCTAACGTTGCAGGTATTCCAATCGAGAAATTGATCCCTGCTGATCGCATCGAAGCGATTGTACAACGCGCACGCGTTGGTGGTGGTGAAATCGTTAACCTGCTTGGTAACGGTAGTGCTTACTACGCACCTGCTGCCGCACTTGTTCAAATGGCGGAAGCTATTTTGAAAGATAAGAAACGGATCATTCCAGTCATTGCTTACTTAGAAGGTGAGTATGGTTATAACGACTTATTCATCGGTGTTCCAGCTGTTCTTGGTGGCGACGGGATTGAGAAAGTTATTGAACTTGAGCTTACTGCAGAAGAACAAGCTGCACTTAATAAATCTGCTGACTCTGTAGCTGCTGTAATCGAGGTTGTGAAATCAGGTCTAGATATCTAATTGCTGCAATGAATAAGGTCTTATCGATGGTATAGAAAACATAGAGAATGAATCTCTATCATTTCTACATCGGCAAGGCCTTTTATTGTGTTAATATAGATAAATAGCAATAAATACGAGGTGAACGAAAGAATGAATCAAGTACAAGCTGTGCTCAAAAAAGTATATGGTTATGATGAGTTTCGACCTGGACAAGAAGATATTTTACATAGCATATTGAATGGACAAGATACATTAGCTATTCTTCCAACAGGTGGCGGTAAGTCGATCTGCTACCAGATTCCAGCAATGATACTGCCTGGAACAACACTTGTCATTTCTCCGTTAATATCGTTGATGAAGGATCAAGTGGATGCACTGCATCGCCTTGGTGTAGCTGCTGCATATTTGAATAGTTCTTTAAGTGCCGAGCAATACAGAAATACGTTGCGTAATGCATTTAACGGTGAGTATCAGCTATTATATATTGCGCCAGAGCGATTTGACGCGCCGATGTTCCAGCAATTAACCGAGCATCTTACGATTCCACTTATCGCGATTGATGAAGCGCACTGTGTATCCCAGTGGGGTCATGATTTTAGGCCGAGTTATCGCCAGCTGGCATTAGCGATCTCAAGCATGAAGGATCGACCGATTGTAGCAGGCTTTACGGCAACAGCGACTACAGAAGTTGCTGAAGATATCGTTCAAATGCTGGCGTTACAAAATCCTGCGCAATATGTGACTGGCTTTGCTAGACCTAATCTATCGTTGTCGGTAGTAACAGGTGTGAATAAGTATAGCTTCTTGGGTGACTTCCTCAAAGAGCGGGAGCAGCAATCGGGTATTGTCTATACAGCAACCCGTAAAGAAGCTGAGGCTGTACATGAACGGCTTGTAGAGACTGGTTTTAGTGCAGAGCTATACCATGGTGGTTTGTCTGATCAAGCTCGGATGCAAGCACAAGAGAAATATCGTTTTGATGATAGTAAAATTATCGTTGCGACAAACGCATTTGGGATGGGGATAGATAAGCCGAATGTACGCTATGTGTTGCACTGGCAGATGCCTGGCGATGTTGAGTCTTATTATCAAGAAGCAGGCAGAGCAGGACGTGACGGTGAAGAGAGTGAATGTATTTTACTGTTCGAAGCGAGTGATCTTCATATTCAACGCTTTTTGATTGAGCAAGGTATGGGGGATGAATCGCGAAAATCAGTACAAGCAGCCAAGCTCCATACGATGATGAACTACTGTCGTACCGATCAATGCTTGCAACAATATATTGTTGACTATTTCGGTGAAAGATCAGTTACTCCATGTGGTAAATGTAGTAGTTGTCTAGATACAAGTGAGAAAATTGATCGTTCATTAGATGCTAAAATGGCTTTGTCCTGTGTTGGAAGGATGAAAGGTCGCTTTGGTGTAACGATGGCTGCCAAAGTATTGAAGGGCTCACAAGATAAACGATTACTCGCTTCAAGGTTAGATCAATTAAGTACGTATGGATTAATGCGTCATTATGCAGAGAAAGAAATTTCAGATTGGTTGAACTGGCTAGTTGCCGAGCAATACTTAGTACTAAGTGACGGACAGTATCCCGTTGTCAATGTGACCGAGAGAGCATTATCTGTTCTAAATGGTACAGAAGCAGTGTGGCAGCGTCGTAGAGGTAAAGTAAAGCAGCTGCTAGCGAACTCGTCGCAAGATGCCTCACCTATTTTTGCGAAGCTAAAAGCATGGCGTAAGGAGCAGGCGACAAAGGAGAACATTCCACCATTTATGATTTTCTCCGATGCAACATTACGCCTTATTGCCGAAGCACAGCCAATGAATATCGAACAGCTATTGGATGTAAAAGGTATCGGACAGGCCAAAGCTGCAAAATATGGCGAAGCTGTAATGACGCAGTATAGTAAGCAGGAAGCAGAAGCGGTTGAGGAGCTTGATCTTGCCGAGCTTGCCTTGCAGCATCAACGCGTAGCTCGCCAAGCATCTACGGAGTCTAGTCATCTTGTTAGCTATGAAAATTTTGTAGCGGGAAGCTCAATTGAACAAATTGCGATTGATCGTGAGCTCTCGCAGCAAACTGTTGAGAAGCATATATTAAGGGCTGCTGAGGAAGGTCACTCATTAGATTGGGAGACCATGTTATCTTCAGAGGACGAAGCGCTCATTATAGCAGTGCTTCCCGAGGTAGATGCTAGTTTGCTTAGAAATATTAAGGAAGCATTGCCTGATCGGATTAATTACTTCCAAATTCAAGTAGCGTTGACGAAACGGAGTTTGCAATAAATTATAGCTGTATGGGATATGAAAGCGGTATACATTTTGGTACACTAGCATTATATAATTGCTGCTCAGTGAAAGAAGTGCGGCATCATGTAGTTAAAGATTAGATTCGGGGGTAACGTACATGAAGGGGCATACACCACAAATCATTACATTTGGAGAAACGATGGCATTATTTACGCCAGAGCAGAATCATTCTATTGAAAGAGCTGAGAAGCTGCAGCAAGGCTTCGGTGGAGCTGAAAGTAATGTTGCTATCGGACTAGCAAGATTAGGTGTTGATGTAGGCTGGTTTAGTAAGCTGGGAGAAGATCCATTTGCTTCACGTATCGTGAAAACAATTCGTGGTGAAGGGGTCGATGTATCGCGTGTAGCATACTCTGACGAGGCGTCGACAGGGATGATGCTTCGCTAATTAATATGCGGGAAAGTAGCTGTTCACTATTTCCGTAAACATTCTGCAGCAAGTACGATATCTGTGGATGATCTTGACGAAGAGTATATTCGTGGTGCAAAAATCCTTCATGTTACCGGTATTACACCGGCACTTAGCGAGAGCTGTAAGCAAGCTGTTTTCCATGCTGTAACGATTGCGAAGCAAGCGGGAGTGAAGGTGAGCTTTGATCCTAACTTGAGATTAAAGCTATGGAGTATTGAAG
>DXHF01000317.1 GCA_019113605.1 Candidatus Paenibacillus intestinavium | reverse complement strand
ATAATTCAGAAGTGGCATCTCTCATCATAGATTCAAAATCAAGATTGGCATTACTCATTTGACGAATGGCGATCTTGATTAATTTATCTTTCAAAGATATTTGTTCACTTAATATGGTTACAGTTGCACTATGTGCGATAGTCATCACCGCAATAAGACATTCTGTAAATAGTTCGGATTTATTATTAAAGTAGTAGTAGACACTGGCCTTCGTAATGCCACATGCTTTTGCAACGGATTCTAATGATACTTTTTCATATCCGACCTCCATAAATAAAAATGCACCAGTTCTTAAAATGCTCATTTTCGTAGGTGATTTTTCAAGTTTTGGTCTACCTGGTTTACGCTTTGGTGTAGAGTTAGGTTGATTAATGTTCATAACGAGCTTCCCTTCATCAAAACTTCATAAAATAAAATGTTGATTTATTGACCGAGTAGTATATATAATTAATTAACTGAACGGTATAGTAAATTAATTGTTGCATTCGAAATGGAGGAAAAATTCATGATTCAACGTATTGCATCTTGCTTCACTGGCAAGATCAGCAAGTGGGTTACAGTAGCAGTATGGATATTAATTGCCCTTATCTTAACCTTAACATTACCTAGTGTAGGGGACAAGGTGAAAAATAATGCGGATAACTTACCGAGCAACGCACAATCAGTGTTAGCAGATCAAGTTATACAAGAATACTTCCCAAATTCAACTGGTGTACCAGCCTTATTAGTATGGCATCGCGAAGCTGGATTAACCGAGGAAGACTTCTCTATTGTGCGTCAATTAACTGAGGAACTAACGAACAGTCCATTAGTTGCACAAGAAGCAATTATTCCATTGCATATGGGTATTCCGATTGAAGTATTAACTTCAGACGATGGAAGTACTCTCATATTACCGATTACATTCACCTATGAGACAGAAACAGAAATCTTGAAAGATAATCTCGTTCAGATGAGAGAATTTATTAATGAACAAGCAGGTGCAAATATATTTGAAGCGGATCTAACAGATGGCTTGTCCGCACGGTTTACAGGACCAGTTGGCATTTCAGTTGATGCGACAGATCTATTTTTGGATGCAGATATTGTATTGTTAATTGCAACAGTATTACTCGTTCTAGTTTTATTATTACTAATATATCGTTCTCCGATACTGGCGATTATCCCTCTAGTTGGCGTAGGTTTTGCCTACCTTGTAACAAGCCCAATATTAGGTTGGTTAGCTGGAAATGGTTGGATTACTGTAGATTCACAAGCGATTAGTATTATGACCGTATTGTTGTTCGGTGCAGGAACGGACTATTGTCTGTTTTTAATTACGCGCTATCGTGATGATCTAAGACATGAGAAGAATCCAAGAACGGCATTGATTCATGCATTCCAAAATGCTTCAGGTGCTATTGCAATGAGTGGATTTACTGTAGTGATGGCATTACTTGCGTTATTATTTGCTCAGTACGGTTCATCTCATCGCTTTGCTATTCCTTTCTCTCTCTCGATCTTAATAATGGGAATCGCAAGCTTAACGCTTGTTCCAGCTATATTAGCTATTCTAGGTAGAGCATCATTCTATCCATTTATTCCTAGAACAGCGGAAATGGAACAAGAAAGAGCAATAAAACGCAATAAACCAGTGAAAAAACTTAAAACCGAGCATCGTCTATGGAGTAGGATCGGTACTTTCGTTACTGAAAAACCTTGGTTAGTTATCTCTGTTACGATGGTTGTATTAATTGTGCTGGCGCTGTTCTCGACACAAACGAAATACAAATACGATTTATTATCATCTTTCCCAGCAGAGATGGAATCAAGAGAAGGGTTTACAATTATCGGACAGACGTATACTCCTGGTGAGCTTGCGCCAATAACAGTCATTGTGAGAAATAATGCTGATATGGATACTATTGTAAATAAAGTTACGATGAACGAGCTGGTTAACAATGTTTCTGATGTTGTTGTCAGTGAAGTGGATTCAACATATAGCTCATTTGAAATTGTGCTCGATATTGATCCTTACTCTACTGAAGCAATGGCTTATATTCCAGCATTAGATGAGCAATTAACTGCGGAGCTAGGTAGCGCAGACAACTTCTGGATCGCAGGTCAGACTGCAGGTCAATATGACAACCAGCAAATCAATACACGAGATAATAGCGTTATTATGCCAATTGTTATCTTGTTTATTTTCATCTTGCTACTAGCTTATCTGCGTTCCATCATTGCGACAATATATCTCGTTGTTACCGTTCTAATCTCATTCTTAGCTGCACTTGGGCTAGGTTGGATCATTCTTCACTATGGTCTTGGTGTCGATGCCATACAAGCGGCTATTCCGTTATACGCATTCGTATTCTTAATTGCATTAGGTGAAGATTATAACATCTTTATGATTTCAGGTATTTGGAAAAAAGCGAAAACTATGCCGTTGAAGCAAGCCGTGAAGGAAGGGGTAGCTGAGACAGGTGAAGTTATTTCTTCAGCTGGATTAATTCTCGCAGGAACATTCTTCGTCCTAACGCAAGTACCGATAACTATATTATTGCAGTTCGGAGTTATTACGGCGATTGGTGTATTACTTGATACATTTATCGTTCGACCGTTCCTTGTGCCGGCGTTGACTGTGGTATGTGGGAAGTGGGCATTTTGGCCAAGCAAGAGGTAGTTCAAAAAGCGGGCTTTGATAACGATGTGTTTGCGTTGTTGCTTATTCGACATCGCATCTGAAGCGAACTTGGCAAGTACGGTTCGCATGTACCAACTACGTACATTTGCGCTTCCGCCTTGCTCAAGTAACGCTTCACCTGCTCGGTTCTGAAAGCCCGCTTTTTGAACCTTCATTGTAATTAGGTAGTTCAAAAAGCGGGCTTTGATAACGATGATGATGCTAACGTAGGTTACTCGACATCGCATCTGTAGCGAACTTATGCTTCCGAGGTATGTTTCTTGCAGAAACATTGTAGGTTCGCATGTACCAACCACGTACATTTGCGCTTCCGCCTTGCTCAAGTAACGCTTCACCTGCTCGGCTTTCGAAAGCCCGCTTTTTGAACCTCTATTGGAAGCTTCGGGCATTTGATCGCTCGTACACGTTGCTTGGTATTGTTACATTGTCTATGATAACGATGGTTATGCTGACGAAGATTATTCGACATCGCAGGTGAAGCGAACTCGGAAAGCTCACTTTTTGAACCTTTATTGTAACATTTTTCCTCCTAATATCGTTCTATTTAATAGAGAACGATATTAGGGGGATTTTTCATGTGAATTAATATGTATTCCATTGGTAAAATTTCTGGTAAAGTTTCGATCGTCGTATTGTTGTTGGTTAGTATGCTAATGCTCGGTGAGCGTAAAGCTACATATGCGTGCGATTGTGTCATACCGGGTAGTTTTTCGGAAGGACTTGAGAAGTACGACATCGTTTTCGAGGGTGTAGTTATCGATACGGATAAGAATAAGGACACACTATTGGGTAAAAAATCCATAGTAAACTCAGCCGAGCCAGTTGAATGGACATTTCAAGTAATTGGCGCATGGAAGGGCGAGGTTACTGAAGAAATTGTGGTTGTGTCTAAGTCACATTCTGCAAGCTGCGGCTATGAATTCGAGGTAGGTAAGCGCTATGCAGTATTTGCAACGAGTAATGATGATAATATTACTGTCTCTTCATGTAGTGGAACTAGAAGTATTGCAGATAACTCCAAAATATTCGAGGAACTGGGCGAGTATACGATTACGCTCACATCAGTTACAGACAAGGTAGACTCAACCGATGCAGAGAGAACAACTCAAATAGATCCACCCGAACACTATGGATCAACTTCTAAAAATTCGATTGAACCAGCTAATACGATTGAGAAACCAAACCAAACCGGTATTAAAGTATTCGTCATTGTATTGTTTGTAGTTTTACTATGTAGTGTACTAGTTGGAATATTAATACTTAGGAAAATCAGAAAATAATATACGAAATGGAGAGCAAGAAAGTAGTTTGATTGATTGGACCATAGCTGATCATGTTATGGGTAGGAGATGGGACATGAACAAAAAACGAAGACAAGTTGTACATCTGTTTGTCATTGTTGTATTACTGCTAAGTGGAGTCGTAGTTGGTGAACATAAAAGTGCATATGCCTGTAGTTGCTCTATGAGCTCAGGAAGTTTTGAAGAGGAGCTAGCAAGTAGTGACTATGTATTTGACGGTGTAGTTACGAACATGGTAGGAGAAAGTTCAACAACAGAAACGTATAGTAGCGCCTATCCAGTAGAATGGACGTTTCAAGTGAATGGTTCTTGGAAGGGGGAAGTTACTGAAGCGATGACAATTTATTCAGCAGCATCTTCAAATAGTTGTGGCTACGAATTCAACAAAGGAACGCGTTACGCAGTTTTCGCAAAAAATATCGACGATACTATAGAGGTCTCCTATTGCAGTAAAACTTCGATGATAACAGCTAATTCTACTATTTTCGATGAATTAGGAGCTTATAAAAATGAAGTTAGTGTACCAACTATAGGTGATCTCGCAGACGATATCGGGATGGGTCCCACTTCATCTACCGAGGATAATTCGAACGTATTTCATGAAGGAGATGCATATACGGTTGCGATGCAAACAACTTCTGATCAAGTAATTCCGGATTATACGGAAGACATATCACAAATAAATTCTATTGAAAATGTTAACCAAATTGTTATCATTACATTTGTGATTGTTATTACTTTATTAATTGTGCTTGCTGGAATGCTAATTTACAAAAAAAATAGGAAATAATGCATAAGTATGTTTCAATATTTTGATAACAACACTTGTTCAATTGAAGAGTAGGAGATAGAGGGGAGTTACTTGAGTGTGAAACGAAAAAAAAACGTGCATCTGTTTGTCATTGTTGTATTACTGTTGAGTGGGTTAATGATTAGTGAACAAAAAAATGCCTATGCCTGTAGTTGTATAGAACCGGGTAGCTATGAAGAAGAATTTGAAAGAAATGATTGGGTATTTGACGGGGTAGTTATGAGCAAGAAAGAAAAAAAATCACTTTTGGGAACGCACAGCTCGGCTGATTTAGTCGAATGGACGTTGCAAGTGAATGGCTCCTGGAAAGGCGATGCTACTGAGCTTATTACAGTCTACTCAGCTGAAAGTGGTGCTAGCTGCGGTTATGAATTCGAAATAGGAAAAAGATATGCTGTTTTTGCGAGGGAAATAGATGAGCTTATCGAAGTTTCATTGTGTAGTAAAACATCAATAATAGCGGATAACTCTGATATTTTCACGGAGTTAGGACCATATAAATTCGAAGTTAATGTTTCGCCTACAGCTAATCTCAGTGATGATCTAGCAATTGATCCTAGCTCGCCGGATTCTATCGTGAAAATTGCTACGGAGGAAGAAGTGAAGCAAAGTATTCAAGATCGAAAAACGGTGTTAATGGTTGTGTTTGTAGGCGTAGCATTACTATTCATCGTCGGTGCTTTCGTACTTATTCGGAGAATGATGAGAAAATAATGATGTTATGAATGAATATTGTTGAAAATGCTAATAGCGACGAGATATAATAGTTGAAATATACATTCAACTAAGTGTATGCTATTGTTTACACAAAAGGTTTAGCTTATGCTTTCGAAGTATTTTTCTGTACGAGGAAGCCTAGCGAGGAAGCTCAGAGAAATTGTATGAGGATACATAATGAATGTACAAATATTACATGCTACAATGACGTTCACGAAAGAGGACGGTCATGTAGGGGCTGTTCATTTCCAAGTGGAAGGTCATCCGAAGCCTTATGAGATGGCATTACATAAAAGTAGAAAAGCTAAAGAGTGGGGCTATGGATTGTTCTTTTTAGCAGGTTCAGGTGATGAAGATCTATTACTGGAAGTCGAAGATGAGCTTGAAGAAAATGATGAATTGTACGATCAATTGGTCGAGGCAGCGGTGGCGGCATTGGAGCAATAATAGCGGAGTAGCAACGAGTCATTAAGAAGCCGTATCAAAGGATTACCTTTTGATACGGCTTCTTGTTGTCGAATGCAGGCGTCGTATGGGGTATAGTGAATATAAAGACTTTATTTTGCTTGATTATTGTTTGAATGCTTCAATTTATATCGACGAACTCCGCGTAAAAAAAGTATACTAATAATAATGGCACCTAGTGTTAGAAATAATGCTTCATATTGATTAGTTAGTACAATGATTTCCGGAATACGGTCACCAACGAAGTGACCAAGAGTGAAGTAAATCGAAGTCCACAGTGTTGCAGCTGGAAAAGCAATTAGTGAGAATTTCGAGAATTTCATGTTGTTCATTCCCATTACATAAGGTGTTGCATGTCTCAGAAACGGGAAAAATGCACTAATCGGAATCGCATATAAACCGTATTTATCAATCAGTTGATTAGACTTCTTAATAAATTTTCCGAATTGTTGCTTCTTAGAAAACCATTTCGCAAGTCTACTGCTAGTAAAGCGCCCCAAGCTATAGTTGAAAGTCATTGCTGAGCAAATGCCGAGAGTAACCATAGTAAAAGCAATCGCAGTATCGATCACATTTGCTTCGGAAAGCGCCCCTGCAGTTAACACAACAGCTTCATTTGGAATTGGTAAACCGATTAATCCGAGACAAAGAACGAGAAAAAGTGCGGTAGGACCTAGCGTCTCGATAATCTCTAATAGTAAATCATACCCCACATACATTCTCCTTGATTCAAAATCTATATTAATTAATTGTATCATAACTAATATCCAAAAAGCTTAATTTAACATTAAAGTTTCGGACGAAAGGGAGTATGTTTTTTGAAACCATCTAGTTTGAAAGTAGTAATCGCTTTATATTTGACTACTTTTTTGGCTGCAATAGAAGGGACAATCGTGTCTACTGCCATGCCAATTATTATCGATGATTTGGAGGGAGCTTCATTATTTAGTTGGGTGAATACGATTTATTTGTTAGCGATGGTCGTAGCAACACCACTTTATGGTAAGCTTTCAGATATTTATGGTCGTAAGTTATTAATTAGTATCGGTATTATTGTTTTTATTATTGGTTCAGCACTTTCAGGGATTGCTTGGAGCATGCCGAGTCTAATTTTATTCCGCGCAATTCAAGGTTTAGGTGGTGCAAGCTTACTGACACTACCATTGGTTATTATTACGGATCTATTTCAAGATGAGCAACGTTATAAAATTCAAGGCTGGCTTTCAAGTATATGGGGTGTAGCGGGAATACTAGGTCCATTAACAGGCGGTTTATTAGTGGATTATGTATCATGGCATTCTATTTTCTATTTGAACGTACCGTTTGCATGTATTGCTTTAGTTCTTATCCATAAATTTCTGCCCAATCACTACACGAAAACTGTACGTGCTATTGACGGAAAAGGGATTACAACATTTTCGGTCGGGATTTTATTGCTGCTCTATGGCTTAAATGGATTTGTTGAACACGATGAGATCACAGCTAAATGGATGTATGCTGCTTTAATGTTCATTGCATTAATCTGTCTCTATACTTTTGTGAAGGTAGAGAAAAAAGTGAGTGACCCATTCATCCCATTAGTTATCTTTACGAATAAAATGTTCAGGTTTACGTTAATATCAGGATTTGTAATATCTGCATTAACGGTAGCTATTATATTCTATATACCATTATTGATGCAGGATGTGAAAGGCTTCTCAGCTACCGGCTCAGGTTTAATTATGATTCCGCTCTCGATTACGTGGCCATTAGGTTCAATTCTTGCAGGTCAATATGCGTTTCGTTTTGGTATGAAGAAAATGGGATTAATCGGATCTATATTTTTAGTTATAGGTAGTGGATGTATGGCGACTATTACAGGGGATACTTCGCCAATTCTTATTATGCTCTATATATTAATTTCGGGAATGGCTTTCGGTATTTTATTATCTTCATTCTCGTTTCTTGCATCGGCAGTTGCGAGTGAAGAAGTTAGAGGAGCGGGGCTATCAGCTTTGCAATTATTCCGCTCACTCGGACAAGCTGTTGGTCTAGTCGTATTCGGCATGTTGCTTTATAGTCAAACTAAGTCACCAAACTATATTAGTCTATTGGAGCTTAGCTTACGTCAAATCTTTGGTGTAATTGCGATGATTTCGTTGTTGTTGGCGATCTATATAGGCTGGGCATTGCGCAATAAGCAACTATTAGCTTCATACAACTTTGCAGGTGAAGCAAAAACAACTAAAGTTAAGCAGGCAGCTCAAGTATCGGCAGATAGAAGTTGAGGCAGTTCCATTGATGTGGTTGAGAGAGATAGTTTGTTATGTTAATCTGATTACTAACAGTTAAAGAGGTAGTTCAAAACAGTCACTAAAATTAGAATAGGAGAATGTAGCTTGAAATTCAGACCTTGTATTGATTTGCATGATGGAAAAGTGAAACAAATTGTAGGGGAAACGTTAAAACATCAACTTGTTGAAAATTTTGTATCTCAATATTCCTCTAGCTACTATGCAAAGTTATTTCAGAAGGATCAGTTGCGCGGGGGACATGTCATTATGCTTGGACCTAATAATGAAGCGGCTGCTAAGGAAGCATTAAGTGCTTATCCCGGTGGGCTGCAAGTGGGCGGAGGAATTACTGCAAGTAATGCGCTGCAATATTTAGAGGCAGGAGCATCTCATATTATCGTGACTTCATATATCTTCAAAGACGGTGCTCTGAATTGGGAGCATTTACATACAATTGTTGATACAGTAGGGAAGGATCGATTAGTAATTGATTTGAGCTGTAAGTCTAAAGATGGCAAGTGGTATGTCGTTACGAATCAATGGGAGCAATTCAGTGACTTTGAAGTGAATCAACAAAATATTACTGAGCTTGAGAAATATTGCGATGAATTTTTGGTACATGCGGTTGATGTTGAAGGTAAGCAGTCGGGCATTCAACAAAGCTTGGTTCGTGATCTTGCCGAGTGGACAACGATTCCAACAACCTATGCTGGTGGGGCGAGATCGCTTGCAGATATCGAGTTATTTGCGCAAATTAGCGATTCCAAACTAGATTTGACGATTGGCAGTGCATTATCAATCTTTGGTGGTGCCCTGCCGTATGAAACGGCATTGGATGCGTTTAAGTAAAAACAGACTTCAATAAGGTTAACAAGTAATTGTTAGAAAGCAATGCATATCATTCGAGTCTATGATATGCATTGTTTATTAATTTATAAAGATTGGGGAAAATAATTTGAGAAAAAGTATCGTGTACATCTTATCTATTGTTTTGCTATTAACTATTGCTAGCACTGCGGGTGCGGCAACGAATAAGAAGAAGGCGACCTGGACAGCAAGTGATGTCATCGTAGATGGTAGCGATGTTAGAATAACAGGCTTTAACATTGATGGCTCTAATTATTTCAAATTACGTGATGTTGCGGCGAGCTTAGCGGGAACAGCTGGTGAGTTTAATGTTGCGTGGAATAAGGCGTCGAATGCGATTGAACTTAAAAAGGGTGTAACGTATACTGGTGGCGTTACAGATGATTACTATAACTATTTTTATACAACGCAAAATGCAGTAGCATCATCATCCAAAATTATTGTCGATGGTCAATCAATGGATACGAAAGTATATACGATTGATGATGCCAGTTACTTCCAATTAAGAGATTTGGGTAAATTCGCTGGATTTGATGTTCAATTTGTTAGTAAACAGAATGAGATTCACATTACTTCACCAAATCCGAGTAATGCATTTTCTGCTAAAGCTTCTGCTAAGTTGATCGACCATAAATCGATTGTATATTTTCCAAGATGGAAGAGAACCGTTGATTCCTATCTCTATCATAATAACGATCAAACAATGACGGCGCTAGAAGCGAATGAAACGATCAATATAGCTACATATGATGCTAATTACCGGTTATTATCTTCAGCAACAGTGAAATATGAGCTACCTGTTTTTGGGGCTTTTTATAGTGGGGAACAATATAACTATATTGCATTTGGGCAAACGAATAAAGAGGAAAATGATAATAAGGAAATTATTCGTATCGTAAAATATGATAAGCAATTTAACAAAATTTCTAGTGCATCGTTGCTAGGTGGAGCGGGCTATACGATTACTCCGTTTGATGTAGCAGCTGGTCGCATTGCAGAGCATGGTGATACATTGGTGTATCATACTTCCAGAGAACGCTACTTAACAGAGGATGGATTGAATCATCAATCCCAGCTTACATTAATTGTTGACACAACTACGATGAAAATTGTGAACGATACTGGAAAATTCCAAGCGAATCATGTAAGTCACTCCTTCGATCAATATGTGCTATTTGATGGAGATGAGCATGTTCTACTAGATCATGGCGATGCTTTTCCACGCTCAATCGTATTGAATAAAGGCGATGGCTTCAGCTATGTAGAAAGAGATGTTGTTAATATTCCAGGTTCAATTGGTGCGAATGCGACTGGTGTATCAATAGGTGGATTTGAAATGTCATCGAGCTCTTATCTCGTCGCTTATAATACGATTGATCATTCTAAAGCTAAAAGATATACAAGCTTTGGCATAGAAGGTATCGATATTGATCAGCGCGATGTTATGATTGCAGCCGTTCCAAAATCTAATATTGAAACTGGCAAGATCAAACAAGTTGTATTAGGTAGCTACGTTGGAACGAAGAAGATGGCATCGATCCCACAGCTTGTTAAAGTTACGGATAATAAATTTATGGTGATGTGGCAGCAATATGAAGGCATTCCGGATGATACATATTCAAATCTCGGAAGAGGGCATTTGAAATATGTCTACATCGATGGAGAAGGTAATAAATTAGGTGATGTACAGTCTGTGAAATACTTTAATCAATCAACCGTTCAACCTATAGTATTTGATAATAAAGTAGTTTGGTATACCAATGATAATAATAAACGTACCTTCTACACGATCCCTATTCAGTAGATGAGATAGTAAGTTACTTATGAATAACCTTAGTTCGATATTATTTCGAACTAAGGTTATTTCAATTCCCATGCTATAATAATGAAAACGAGTTTAGCGCATGATATTCGAGAATATTACTTAATGGAGGTCGTATAATACATATGAATAAAACAATTGGAGTATTGGCGCATGTCGATGCTGGCAAGACGACCTTTTCAGAGCAGTTACTTTATTATACTAATAGCATTAAAGAGCGTGGTCGAGTTGATCATCAAAGTAGTTTTCTTGACAGTCATGAGCTTGAAAAGCAGCGAGGGATCACTATTTTTGCCGATCAAGCTATTTTCGACTATGAGCATTCAACCTATTATCTCATTGATACACCTGGACATGTCGACTTCTCCCCAGAAATGGAAAGAGCGATTCAGGTGATGGATGCTGCAATTATCGTTATTAGTGCAGTGGAAGGGATAGAAGCACATACGGAAACTGTTTGGGAGCTGCTGCAAAAGCACAAAGTTCCAACCTTCTTCTTTATTAATAAAATAGATAGAACAGGTGCTAATGTTGCTAATGTTATCGATGAGATACGTCATCAATTGACTGAAAATGTATGTGTCATATCTAGTTCGGTAGCAACAGGAACGATGACGGATGATGTTATTGAATGGATAGCTGAGCGTGATGAAGCTTTACTAGACCGATATATGGAGCAAGGGTATGAATGGAGAGCTTGGACAAATAACTTAAAGCAGAAGATTCAATCAAGTGAAATCTTTCCATGCTTTAGTGGTTCAGCTTTACAAGATATAGGAGTCCAGGAGTTTATAGAAAGCTTTGAATTTTTAACGGTTACGGACTATCGTATTGAGCATGCATTTGCAGGACGAGTTTATAAAATTCGCTATGATGAAAGCGGAACGAGAGTAACCTATATTAAAGTATTAAGTGGAGTACTGAATGTCCGAGATGAAATAGATTATGGTGATGGAGAACAAGAGAAAGTTACGCAAATACGTCGTTATAATGGAAAGCAATTTCAACAAATCAATCAAGCTGCTGCTGGAGAAATCGTCGCTCTTACTGGATTAACTAAAGCAGTTGTTGGTGATGGATTAGGTGTATTACAGAAGAAGGCAATCTATGAAATGTTTCCGATATTACGTTCTAAAGTAGTGTTTGAAGCAGCTATTAATGTCAAAGAATCATTGAAATATTTTCGGATATTAGAAGCTGAGGATCCATCACTTAATGTCATCTGGGAAGAAAAGCTGCAACAAATTCAGCTGCATGTGATGGGGAATATTCAGCTAGAAGTATTAGAGCAAGTTTTATTGGCTAGATTCGGACTGCAAGTTACTTTTGAAAAACCAGAAATTATTTATAAGGAAACAATTACGGAGGAAACGATAGGTTATGGTCATTTTGAACCACTTCGTCATTATGCTGAGGTTCATTTGAGAATAGAACCAGCAAAGCGGAATAGTGGAATAAGCTTTGAAAGTCGATGTCATGCTGATGATCTAACGACCGGAATCCAAAACTTAATCGGACAACATTTATTAGAAAAAGAACATCATGGCTTATTAACAGGTTCTGCAATTACGGATTTGAACATAACGCTATTAACAGGAAGAGATCATAATAAGCATACGCATGGTGGCGATTTTCGTGAGGCGACTTTACGTGCGTTGCGACAAGGCTTAGAAAAGGTTGACAATATACTACTTGAACCTTTTTATCAATTTAAGATTATTGTACATATCGAGCAAATGGGTAGAGTATTATCTGATATTCAATCCGCTTATGGAAGCTTCGATCCACCTATGACGGATGGTGATAAAGCAATATTGGTTGGTAAAGCTCCGGTCGATACTTTCATGGACTATAGCTCAACCTTAGCCTCGTTTACACAAGGTAAAGGAAGAATTAATCTAACGTTTGCAGGTTATTATCCGTGTCACAATGAACGAGAAATTATTGAGCGCATCAATTACGATAAAAATGCTGATCCTGAATATAGTTCTTCGTCGGTATTTTGTGCGAAGGGGACTGGCTTTACTGTGAAATGGGATGAAGCTGAGAAGATGATGCATTGCTTGTAACTGCAATGATCTGAATAACATAAAGGAGATTACACGATTATGCTCAGTGCTATAATAGGAAGCTTTATATCAGCAATGGCTACCGTATTAGGGGCAGTGCCGTTGCTATTCATGAAGCGGTTGTCAGAAAAATGGAAAGATATAATTATTGCATTTACAGCAGGTATAATGGTTTCTGCAACGACGTTTGGCTTAATACCACAAGCGTTAAACGAAACGAATTTACTTGTGATGTCATTAGGTTTGTTATTCGGGATTGTCGTTCTTGATGTATTAGAAAAAAATATACCTCATATAGATGTAGAGCGTGGAAAAAGAGTCAAATCATTTGACTCCAAATCATTACTCGTTATTATTGCGTTATTTATTCACAACATCCCTGAAGGGCTGAGTACTGGATTTGGTTATGCAAGTGTGAATGAAGGTTTAGGCCCGATGATCGCAATCGCTATAGGAGCACAGAACGTCCCTGAAGGACTAATATTAGCAGTGTTTCTATTACAATCTAATGTGAGCAAGTTAAAGGCTCTAGCTATTGTTACCATTACAGGCTTAGTAGAGGTTGTATCGGCTATTATTGGATTTTTCACTGCGACTTATATAGACTCATTAATTGGCTTTGGGTTATCATTTGCAGCGGGTGCCATGTTATTTATCGTATATAAAGAATTAATACCTGAAACACATTGTCATGGTTATGAAAGACCGGCTACATATTCCTTTATTATTGGTCTGCTTATTATGATCTACATTAGTTATTTCTTTAGCTAGAAAAGTAAGATAACTTAATAGCAACATAACCTTCACCGTATCCTATAATGTTTAGACTCGATAAAAGTCTAGCATATAGGATATTTTTATTTGGACCAAAGGCAATACGTAAATATAGTTATGTAAACTAAAGTGGTTTCAAAAGCAATTGTTATAACGGAAAACAACTTTCAAAAAATAAAGTCAACTTAAAAATCGAAACATAGAGGAAGAATAACACTGTTAAGTCGTAAATATATCGCCAAAAATATTATGAGACTCGATGTTATAATTTTTTCTATTAGGGAATACTAAGTTAGCCTAATACCTCTATTGATTTTGTTGACGCTTACAAATAAAAATGCTATATTATAATTAATTAGTATACTAAACTAACTAATTAAAAGTTATTAATTTTATATTTTACGGGGGAATGACTATGTCTGCAGCGCACGAACAAAATATTGACGAAAACAGACCAACTAAAGCTTTTGGAATGAGAGATAAACTTGGTTATATGTTTGGAGATTTCGGAAACGATTTCTTTTTTCTATTAGTATCATCATTTCTTATGGTGTATTACACGGATATTTTTCATCTTAATGCAGCACATGTAGGTATTCTATTTCTTATTGCAAGAGTATGGGATGCATTTGCTGATGTAGCTTGGGGAAGATTTATTGATTCTCGAAAAGCAGGAAAGCATGGTAAATTCAAGCCATGGATATTAAGAATGTCATTTCCATTAGTTTTTTCTGGCATATTAATGTTTATTCATATCCCTGGTATGGGCAATACATTCTATCTGGTATATGCTTTTGTAACTTATCTGTTATGGGGAACTTTATATAGTACTGTAAATATTCCTTACGGATCAATGGCATCTGTTATTACTAGCGATGTTATGGAACGTACAACGTTATCAACGTATCGTACAATGGGAGCAATGCTTGCAAGCTTAATTATTACCGTAGGCGGACCATTTATTATTTTCGTAGACAATCAAGCGGTAGCAGGGCGGTTCACGTTAGCTGCTATATTATTTGGAATATTATCAATAGCTTGTTATATCGGGTGTTACAGTCTTTCAACAGAACGTATTACGCAAGTAAAAAATCCAGAGGTAAAAGCTGATATCAAGAAGACGTTGAAAAGTTTCTTGAAAAACAAACCATTGCTCTCTATGTTGCTTGCTTCATTATTGTTTATGATGTGTACAATGTTATTAGGCGCGGTTAACGTCTATTTATTCAAAGATTATTTCAGTAGTGCGACTAAGGCGTTAAGTTTAAGTGGATTTATGCAAGTAGCGACTGTCTTTATAGCTATACCTATATCTAAACCGTTAGTCCATCGTTTTGGTAAGAAGGAGGTTGCGACGGTAGGGATGTTACTGGCATCTATCGTCTACTTGATTCTTTTCCTGTTGCCTGACATATCTGTTATGCAATACATCGGAATTGCAGCAATTGGTATGTTCGGATATTCATTCTTCAACCTAGTGGTATGGGCGTTTGTGACGGATGTTATTGATTATCATGAGTATCTAATGGATATGAGGGAGGATGGTACAGTTTATTCGGTCTATTCCTTCTCGAGAAAAATCGGTCAAGCGATTGCGGGTGGTATTGGTGGATTTGCTTTAACGCTTGTTGGTTATCAATCTGAAGCTGCTGTTCAAAGTGAGGAAGCACTTGTAGGGATTCACAGTCTTGCAACGATAGTACCATCTATCATTTACTTTATTATTTTCTTAGTTATGTTATCCTTGTACCCTTTAACAAAACAGCGGACAAAGAAATTAGCTGATGATCTAGCTGAACGTAGAGAGAAGAAAAATATGATGTAGTGTAACAACAAAGAAGGAGCGACTTCATTTACGTTGAAGTCGCTCCTTTTTGCTGTGATCAAATCTAATCTTGATTAATGTCGTAAGGTAAATTCAACACAGAAACATCTAAAAATGATTGAATAGCAAGTGCACAAGCACCAAGTACACATGATTTTCGACCCATTATTGAAATAGATAATTCACGATAGTGACTGATTTTAGAATGTAGATTCTCGTGAATAGCTTTCGTAGCATCAGGATATAGTTGTAATAATTCACTATCTACGACAATAACCTCGGGATTATAGATGTTAATCATATTGTTCAATCCGATCGAAACATAG
>DXHF01000316.1 GCA_019113605.1 Candidatus Paenibacillus intestinavium | reverse complement strand
TAAGTGATGGAGTATTAACTGATGAAGAAGAAATTACAGTTACGGTAAATGAAGTGAATGTAGCGCCAGTGCTTGCAACAATCAGCAACAAAGCGGTAGATGAAGGAAGCGAATTAACCTTTACAGCTTCTGCAACAGATGCAGATCTTCCAGCGAATACGCTGACGTATAGCCTAGTTGATGCGCCAACAGGAGCCAGCATTAACGCTACGACAGGTGTGTTTACATGGACACCAACGGAAGCGCAAGGTCCCGGAAGCTTTACACTTAAAGTAGTCGCAAGTGATGGCTCTCTAAGTGATGAAGAGGAAATCACGGTTACGGTTAACGAAGTGAACACTGTACCAGTACTAGCTGCAATTGGAGACAAGACGGTAGATGAAGAAACGCTACTTACGTTTACAGCAACAGCAACAGATGCAGACCTACCAGCCAATACGTTGACTTACAGTTTAGTAAATGCACCGACAGGAGCCAGTATCGGTGAGACAACGGGTGTGTTCACATGGACACCAACAGAAGCTCAAGGTCCAGGAAGCTATACCTTTGAAATTGTCGTAAGTGATGGGGCGCTAACTGATAGTGAGGAAATCAAAGTTATAGTAAATGAAGCCAATGCAGCCCCAATACTTGCTGCAATTGGTAATAAGACTGTAAACAAAGGAAGCCAGCTAACATTTACGGCAATTGCAACAGATATAGATCTGCCAGCCAATACGTTAACCTTTAGCTTAGTTGATGCACCTGTTGGTGCTGCAATAGACAGTGTAACAGGCGAATTTACTTGGAGATTGACAGGAACGCGTCCTAGTAATTATACATTCAAGGTACAAGTGAGTGATGGTACGTTGACGGACGAGGAGGTCATTACAGTCACTGTAAAAACAGTATACACTGACAATGACATAACGGAGCCTACAAGCAATGAAGTTAATGTGCTTATCGACGGTAAGGTTGTTAATGCGGGGATTGCAACGTATTCCGAGAGAAACGGACAAACGGTAATTACAGTTGCAGTGGATGAAATACAACTGCTGCAACAGTTAGACAAGGAGGGCAAGAAAGCTGTCTTAACGATTCCAGTCGCTACAGACAGTAACGTCGTTATTGGTGAGCTTAATGGACGTTTGATTGGGAAACTGGAAAGTCAGCAAACGATTATAGTTTTACAGACAAACAAAGGTTCATATACGCTGCCAGCAGAGCAAATTGATATCTCATCAGTATCTGCTCAGTTTGGAGCCAATGTGGCATTAGAGGACTTGACGGTGAAAATCGAAATTGCTGAGCCGCTTAATGACATGCTGCAAATTGTCAAAGCTGCAGTTAATGACGAAGGGTTAGCACTAGTTGTTCCGCCTCTTAACTTCAAGGTTAGTGTGGAGTATAACGGACGTACTGTAGAGGTATTGAGGTTCAACTCTTATGTTAGCCGCTCTATAGCTATTCCAGACGGGATTAAACCGAATCAAATAACGACGGGTGTTGTTGTAGAATCGGATGGCACAGTAAGACATGTACCGACTCAAATTAAAGTAGTAGGCGATAAATTATATGCGATCATTCATAGCTTGACTAACAGCACTTACGCGGTTGTCTGGAATCCGGTACAATTTACTGATATGGATAATCATTGGGCCAAAGATGCAGTCAATAATATGGGATCTCGCATGATTGTTAACGGAATAGGGAATGGGACATATAATCCTGATCATGATGTTACTCGAGCGGAATTCGCAGCTATTATTGTTCGCGGACTGGGAATGCGTTTAGCGAGTAGGGACAGTAAATTTACAGATGTAAATGCATCAGCATGGTATCACAGTGCTATTCAGACTGCATATGATTATGGACTAATTAATGGATTTGAAGATGGAACTTTCCGCCCGAATGATAAAATTACGCGTGAGCAAGCTATGCTAATTATGTCTAAAGCAATGGTATTAACAGGATTAAAAGGTTCAATTAATCAATCCGCATCAGACGCTATAGGTGCATTTTCTGATGGAAATACGGTATCTGATTGGGCACTGCATGGCGTAGCAGACAGTGTTAGTTCAGGTATTATTTCAGGCAGAGATAATAATTTGCTGTCACCTAAGGCTAATATTTCAAGAGCGGAGATCGCTACGATAATTCAAAGGCTGCTTCAAAAATCAAAACTAATTGACGAATAAAGTTAACAAAAATGCAGATAAAAACATTAGACGGTCTTAATACTGATTACTCTCTTTTATTTGCTGAATTAAGCAAATAAAAGAGAGTTTTTTTATAAATAAATTAATGAGATTATTGAAGATTATAGAGGGATTAACCTTAATTTCGTAACAGGGAATAGAATAAGTTCTGGAGAAGATCAGTACATCGTAGTAAAATAATAAATAAGAAAGATTAAAAGGAGATAGCTATGTGCCGAAATATTAAGACGCTATTCAACTTTGCCCCATCGGCTACTGATGTAGAGATTGAGGCAGCCGCTCTCCAATATGTGAGAAAGATATCGGGTTTCAACAAGCCATCAAAGGCAAATGAGGAGGCTTTCAATCGTGCTGTTTATGAAATTCAACTTATATCCAAAAACTTATTAGATACGTTGGAGACCAAAGCAGAGCCTCGCAATCGCTTGATTGAAATTGAACGCGCTCGGCTTAACGCAGCGAGAAGATTCGGGAGTAATGGATATGATATAAAGTAGCAATGATGATAAACTTTGACTATGATGGCTATTTTGTCACGAGTGTTCATAAATTAATTGATAAAATGATGTGAGAAATGAGGGGAACTAATGGCTTTTTTACGAGAATTCTTCACCCACTCTGTTGTAAAGAGAATATTATTTTTAATTCTAGTCGCGTTACTGCTGTTCAGTCTTAGACATATGTTAAATTTAGTACTGCTATTGTTTCTAGTAACTTTCGTGATGGGGCGCCTGGAGGGATTGATAACGAAGGGGCTTTCTCGCTTCTTTCCAGTCTCACCGGTACTAGTGAATATCGTGCTATATGTGTTGCTCTTGTCCGGGCTGGTGTTTAGCATTTTGAATTATGTACCTAAGCTCGTGAATCAAGTAGTAGATATGTATAATAGTTTTACCCGTTTTTTAATTTCACCTCAAAATAATGAGACTGCTCAAACGGTGGTCGAAATGTTAAAAAAATTGGAATTCGAAAAATATTGGGGTAGCGCGGTCAATTATGCTTTGAAATTGGGGAAATGGCTGGAGATCATTCTTTTCGTCATCATACTGAGCTTCTTCTACCTGCTTCAAAGGAAAAAAGTTGTACAGTTCACAGAAAAACTTCGCGACAGCAAGATCAGCTGGATATACAATGAGTTTGAATATTTTGCTCGGAAGTTTACTTCCTCTTTCGGTAAAGTAATCGAAGTTCAGCTTTTGATCGCTGTATTCAATACGATTTTAACGATCATTGGGTTATGGATTCTAGGTTTTCCATATCTTTTCGCACTAACGATTATGGTGTTCCTATTAAGTCTCATTCCTGTGGCAGGAGTTATTATTTCATTCATTCCGATAGGTATTATAGGATACCAAATTGGCGATA
>DXHF01000315.1 GCA_019113605.1 Candidatus Paenibacillus intestinavium | reverse complement strand
TATCATCGTTATCAAAGTCCGCTTTTTGAACTCCCTCTATAAAAATCGATATTGTGCTTGGATGAGTCCATAGTATACGCCTTTTTCATTCATCAATCGTTGGTGATTACCTTGTTCGACGATTTGACCATGATCTAGTACGATAATATCATCAGCATGACGAATCGTAGATAGTCGATGAGCGATCATAAACGATGTTCTGCCCTTCAACAGCACCTTCAATGCAGCTTGAATTTTCAATTCTGTATCGGTATCAATGCTCGCCGTAGCTTCATCAAGAATAAGAATTTTCGGATCAGACAGTAACGCTCTAGCAAATGATAATAATTGTCTTTGACCCATAGATAACATATTGCCCCGCTCTTCTACTTGCGTATCGTAGCCATCTGGCAAACTCATAATGAAATCATGGGCGTTAACAGCTTGCGCTACCTTTACAATCTGATCATGAGTCGCATCTAATCGGCCATAACGAATATTATCTTTGATTGTTCCTGAGAAGATGAACGTATCTTGCATGACAAGACCTACCTGCGTCCGCAAGCTTTCAAATGTAATATCTCGAATATCGGTATCGTCAATGAGAACCCTTCCTTGTACAGGATCGTAGAAGCGACATAGCAAGTTAATAATTGTACTTTTACCCGAGCCAGTATGACCGACCAAAGCGATCGATTGACCAGCTTTCACATTAATCGAAATATTTTTCAAGGCAGGTCGACCAGGTTCATATTCAAATACGATATTATCAAACTTTACATTACCTTCAATATGCGGCAATACTGCTGCTTCCGTCTTCTGTGCAACATTAGGCTCTTCATCGATAAATTCGAAGATTCGCTCTGAAGATGCCATCGCGATTAATAATTGCGAATACATTTGACCAAGACGATTGATTGGCTCCCAGAAGTTACTCATATAACTTGCGTAAGCAACTAGCATACCTACAGTGAATACCTCATTTTGAATGAGATGCGTCCCGTACCAGAATAGTATACAAGTACCGATTGCAGAAGTGATCTCAATAATCGGACCAAATGCCTGATTCATTGCCGATGCTTTGTTCCAAGATTTCAAGTTAGATGCATTCATATTTTTGAAAAATTTGATATTGTTCTCTTCTTGTACATAAGCTTGCGTTACTTTCATCCCTTGAATACTTTCATTCAAATGTGAATTAATGCGCGAGTTTTTCATCCGAACATCCTGCCAAGCAAACCGAATCCGTTTCCGCAATGAAGTAGACACAATAAACATTAGCGGAACGGTAATCATAACTGCCAAGCCTAGCTTAATGTTAATCGCTAGCAAAATCACTACGATACCTACTAATTGAACAATATCCATCAATAGATTCACTACACCATTGGTGAACAAATCTTGCAAGGCATTAACATCATTCGTTACCCGTACAAGAACTGAACCCGCTGGTCTCTTATCGAAAAATCGGAATGATAGCTTCTGAATATGAGTGAATATATGGGTACGCAGATCATACAATACCTTTTGACCTATAATATTCGTATTCCGAATCCGATACTGTGTAGCAAATAACTGAATGAGATACATTCCAAGCATAATTGCGCCTAATAGCCATAGGTCACTAATTACGCCTGAACCTTTCTTCGGATCAATGACATGGTCAATTCCATAAAAGATTAGTAGTGGTACACCTAGTTTAGTTAATGTACCAATAACCATCATAATAATAACAGGAATGAGTTCACGCTTATAAGGCTTCATGTAAGTAAATAATCGACTAAGCTGTTCCCAGTTAAAACTTTTCTCAATTGCGTCATCATCCGTATATATAAAACGATCGTTTTTAATCGTTTCCTCTACGTTTGCTTTTTTCGCCACTTACAAGACCTCCCACAACTTTTTATTACCTACCTGATTTATTTCTCCGCAAATAAAAAGTAGCTTCGAAAGCATATCCTACACTTTCTCACTAACCGCAGAGGCTATTTGTTGCTCTGGCGAATCAGCATATTGAATTTGATATGTGTCTTTATAAGGTCCATCCTGCGTTAGTAATGATTGATGATTACCACGTTGTACAATATGACCTTCATCTAACACAATGATCTCATCAGCAAATCTTAACGATGAAATACGATGTGCAATAATAAATGTTGTTCTGCCAGCCATTAGCTCTTTGAAACCCGCTTGGATTTCATGCTCTGTTTCCATATCAACTGCACTGGTCGCATCGTCAAGTATAAGTATTTTCGGATTTTTGATAAATGCGCGCGCAATCGCCAGACGTTGCTTCTGTCCACCAGATAGCCCCATGCCCCGTTCCCCTACGACCGTGTCATAACCAAGTGGCATTTCCATAATAAATTCATGGGCTTTCGCAAGCTTTGCTGCACGCTCAATATCCTCTTGTGACACCCCTGAAATACCGTAAGAAATATTATCTCTAATAGATGAAGAGAATAGAAAAGTTTCTTGGAATACAGGTGAAATAATCGTACGTAATGATCCGACATCTAGCTCACGAATATCTTGACCATCAACCGTAATTGAACCTTGCTTAACATCATAGGCCCGCATTAGCAATTGAATGATCGTTGATTTACCAGAGCCTGTTGCTCCAAGCAAACCAATGACTGATCCTGCAGTAGCATGTAAGTCAATATCCGTAACAGCCGGCTTCTTATCTGGATAGTTAAATGTTACATGATTGAACTTCACTTCACCTACAACATCTCCAGCATTAAGTACTTTTGCATCCGCTTTATTTTTCACATTAATCGGCTCAGCTAGTAGATTTAACACGCGTTCACTGGAAGCCTTGAATTGCGTGTAGTTATTAATATGGAACCCTAATCCCCACATTGGACCAATAATGAACCAAATTAGATTAAACGAAGCAACAAACTGACCAAGCGTCAAAGAATCATTCATAACCATCGTACCACCCGCTACAAGCAGAATAATGACACATAGGTTAGCGACGAGTTCCATCATTGGGAAATACTTTGCCCATTTGGCTGACGCATTAATTTGATTCTTCTGAAAAGCAACACTTCGCTCTGAAAATTTGTCAACTTCAAAGCCTTCTCTAGCATATGACTTAACGGTACGAACGCCTGTAATATTTTCTTGTACAGCCGTAGTCAGATTACTCATCGCTTTACGCATCTCTCTAAATATCGGGTGAATCCGACTTTCAAAGCGGAAAGCAAGAAATAGCAATAACGGAAGTGGTAACAACGTAATTAATGTTAACTTCCAACTGAAAACCATCATCATTGTTCCGCCTAAAACTGCCATCAAGAACACATTCAATAATTGCGCAAAGCCAAAGCCAATAAAGTTACGAATAGCTTCCAAATCCGCCGTTAAACGCGACATCAAATCTCCCGTTTTTGCTTTATCATAATATTGATAAGACAGCGTATTCAACTTCTCATACAATGCATTTCTCATTCTAGTAGCGACTCTGTTACCTAATCTACCACCACAAAAACCATGTAAAAACTGATTGATTGCCTTAAATGTTACAACGCCTACAACTAATAACGCAATTGGTACAACGAGTTCAAAATTCTCCTTCAAAATAATCTCGTCGATCAAATACTTCATAAGGTAAGGCTGAGCAAGACCTACTCCAGTAGCAAGAACGAGGAAAAATAATGATCCTACAATAAATTTCTTCTCTGGTAGATAGAAGGCTTTCAGCTGCCTCAGTATTTCCAAGACGGTCAACTCCCCACATTTGTTTAATATGCAAGAATCTTATCAACTCCTGCAAAGAACAGCAAACTGCAATTTGATGCGTTTCCAACTATGTGAACTCTTAATATGGCAAATGAGTGAACTTAGTTTAACTTTACTCTCAAATGATGGAACTTAGTAGCTAATATGTTCGTATTGCTCCATTTTTGCATATTTTCACACTAATTAATGCAAGAACACCCATTTCTTTCTCAGTAAGAAAGAAATGGGTGTTTGCGTAATAAGTAATTTATAATCATCATAATCAAGCAATATTAACGATGTCATTAACTGCTTTAGATATAGCTTGTAGCTGCAATACATACGCTTCATCAGACAATAATTTACGCTGCTGCGATGTGAATTGAGCTAATCTCGCGAGCAATTTATTCGCTTGCATCTGCGTATGTTCCTGCCACTGTGCATCATAGTGTAGCAACCACTCGCTACTGACTGCCTTCATCCATATCTCCATCGTTGGAAATAATAGCGTATCTAATTCTTTACGGAGGGCCGTTTTACCTTCGCCTTCGAAGAAAGATTTTGGAGATTTGAACTGACTCCACAGCCACTTTGATTTCATCTCATCATACGACCAAGATAACTGCCCGGCGGGCTGCTTGATATGGTCAACTTGAAAGGCAGCGAGAGAGTAACCGTTCAATTGTGTAACGGCTTGTTCACTTAAGTGAACATAAGGTTCCATTAGTTGCTGCTTCAGTTTCTTCTCGACACGCATCGTAGTCGCCAATAGTTCTTGCTCTAACTCAAGGGCAAGTGTTCGTTGTAATTCTAACCATGACGTCCATACCGCTTGTGACAGCTGCCCTATATCATCCCTTAGCTGTGATGGATTGAAAGCATAATTATAGAAGTCACCAAACCGGAAACGTATACGCTGAACAATGTAATACATTAGCTCTTCGATTTCTTGCTTTAACGCTTGCGGTATTATCGACTTAGCAAATCGTTCAATTGACTCACCTAATGCTTGCTCAGCAGATGCGAGCGCTAATAGAGATGCTGCTTTGTCTGCTTGCGCATGCTGTGCGCCTTGCAACAGACCTGCTACTAACTGCTGACTACGCAGTAATTCCTGCTTAGCAGCATCTACTGTTAATGAACCTAGCTCTTCATGAATGAATTGGAAAAAGCGTTGTTCAAATACAGCTAGACCTGATTGCTGTAACAAACTCTGATCTTCAATCTGTCTCGCTTCTAACGCTTGAATACTAGAAATCGGGAACAATCTTGGCTTCATTATGCCATGCCCATTCAAGTTACGCTCGACATGATCTAACACACCTTGAAGCTCCTCACCATCTGAGGCGAGATCCGCTGCATTAACGACAAAGAACATTTTATCTAGTTCGAACTGATCCTTCACGCGTCCTAGTTGGTTCAAAAACTGTCGATCCGCATGTGAAAATGCATGATTGTAATACGTTACGAAAATAATCGCATCCGTATTTTTAATATAATTGAATGCTACGCCAGTATGGCGCGCATTAACAGAATCAGCTCCAGGAGTGTCCACTAGAATAATTCCCGCTGCAGTCAAAGGACAATCATAATAGAACTTTATCTCTTGTACATAGCATGAGCGTTGTTCTTCTGCAACATACAACACATACTGATCTCGATCCACTTTACGCTCTTGACCTAACCATTGCTCTTGCGTGGCCCAGCCCTGTCTCGCCGCTTTAATAAAGCTATAGTGAGCTCTGCCCCCATTATGAATACTTTCAGGTGTAATACTATCAATTAGCTTAAAAAGATGCTCAACATCCTCTTTTGCTTTCTTGGGGATCGTATGACCGAGCAATGACAATGAGTAATAAATATCATCGAGCATTAGTTCTTTCGACTTCATATAAATCAGTGCAGTATTATGCTCAAAGCCAGCTTTTGGAGGTAATAGACTGTTAATTGCTGCTGTTGTCGGATTCGGACTAACTGGCAAAACGGCTTCTCCAATTAATGCATTTGCTAGCGATGATTTACCTGCGCTAAATGCGCCAAATAAAGAGATTGTAAACTCGTTATGTGTTAATCGCTCACTTTTCACTAATAAATCATGCGCATTACTATCCAGACCTTCTACAGATGCAATGAGCTTCGCTACCGCCTTAAGCTGATCACTAATATTATGCTGTAGTAATTGTTGTTGCTCCACTGAAAATGAACTCGCCACGTTGTCATCATGAGCAGCGAACATCTCACTTAGATCGACTTGCTCCTTCTGACCGACAAATGATAACAATTCATCCTCTTGACTTGGTTGCTCCTTTTCTAGAAGCAGCTCCGACGGATTAGGCAGTACAGGCGACTGAATTGGCGGTTCTAAGCTAGACAATAGCTTCACTTGATATTCTGAAATTTCCTCTTCAAGCAAACGATACTGTTCTACTGCTGCTGCCCGTTCCTTCCACTGTATGAGCTGTTCATGTAGCTCATTACTTCGAGTCAGTTGACTAGACTTCAAGTGATCCCATAATTGATCAACGATAGTAAGTGCAACCATGCGATAGTTAAGCTTAATAGCATTGGACAATTCTTTACTATAAGTCATCGTATACTCGTTACCGAAAACTGCTCCATGATTGACCTTTTCAATGAGCAATTGCTCCGAAGGGCTATGCTCATCAACCATTAGCAGAAGCTGCTCCAGCCTTTGCTCGTCATAAACGATTTTCTTACCTGCGTTACGAAGCAGCACTTTAAGATGCCATTCAATTGCTGCATTCGTAAGCTTTTTCAGTTCTACATAAAATTGTGCAAGGCGGCGTTCCTGCTCTTGAGCGGTCTTGCCCTTGGCAAATAATAGACCTTGGCGGAAGCCGGGCTTACGACTTTCCAGAAACTGATGAGCCAAATCCCGCAGCTCTGCAGGTGTTATATTCGCATTGTCTAATACTTCATCAATTTCTTTGCGAAGCACAATTGGAAACTGTTCTGTTTGCGCTTGCAGTTCTGAGATTTCACCATTTAGCGCCTGTAATTGTGTTTCCACATGAATAAGCTGATCTTCGCCTCCAATAGCCTGTAACAGCTCGTGGCGCTTCTCAGAGGAGTGTTCCTCTATAATCTGACCATGCTCCTTAGCTAACTGGAAAATCGATGACCAGACACTGAATGTACTTAGATGGGATTGTTGTTTTGCTAATTCATCAAGTAAGCGCTGTAATAAATGCCATTGATGATGCGGATGATTAGGTTCCCGCAATGACAAATACAAAATACCAGCAGGCTCCAAATGCCATGCATGGAATGCTTCTACTACACTTTGCTCATAGGACGCGAAGCTTAATTCTTGCTCGCGGTGCTTATCAATCTGATTAACGATAAAGTATAATGGCTTATTCCATTCTTTCAGCTCTTTCGCAAAGGAGAAATTAATTTCAGATTGAACATGATTATAATCCATGACATAAAACACGACATCTGCCATATGTAAAGCGGATTCTGTCGCTAGCTTATGTGCCGCATCGGTTGAATCAATTCCAGGTGTATCAAGTAGTACTAGTCCTTTCTTTAATAGAGGACTTGGATACTGTATATTAACCGAAATAAACTTTTCACCATCAGTACAATATTGCTCTAACTGATCAATTGCTACTTCATCATATCGAGTGATACCATTACTCCACACTTCTACTTCTGCCTTACTCTGCTTGCCATATGAAATCGTAACGACATTTGCACTTGTCGGAATTGGGCTGGATGGTAGCAATTTGGCGCCACATAAAGTATTAACTAATGTAGATTTCCCTGCAGAAAAGTGTCCACATAAAGCAATAGTAAGCTGACCTTCAGTCAGCTTACTATTCAACTCTAATGCTTTGTGAGCATGTATATGATCGTTATGTGAAGTCATTTCACTTGAGATATATTGAATCTTCTCTAGTAAACTAACCATCGACATATCAATGTCTCTCCTTATTCAACAACTTCTAATTCTTCTACGATTTCTTCTACCTCTTCTTCATCAGAAGGTAAGCAGATTTCAAATACATTACCATGTTGTAGAATCATAATATCGCGAGCTTTTTCTCTCATAACAACAACCTCTGGTTTTGCGCGCATACGTTCAATGTACTGAGTTGGTACATGTCCAGATCCACTTACTGTAATACCATCAACTACAATATCTTCATTATCCCCTGGTGGTGATTCTAGAACTTGCTCATAAATATCAGAAAAATTTTCAAAGCTGTTTGTGTACACGGAAATGCATTTCATTTGTTAATCATCCTCATTACTTTAGTTTAGTTTTTACATTAGCTTTAGCTTTTACAATAGTATTAGCTTTGGCTTTTACATTAGTATTACTTTTTAACTTAGCTTTAGTTGTTTCAGTGACTTTCATACGCTTCTTTCCTTCTTTGCACAACTCTATCAAAGGACAGACTGCACATTGTGGACTTTGCGCTTTGCAATGATAACGGCCAAAAAAGATTAAACGGTGATGTGTAAGGGTCCATTCCTCTCGCGGTACTAGCTTCATCAGCTTATGTTCCACTTCTAATACGGTATCGTCTTGTTTAGCAAAACCTAAACGCTTGGAGACACGATCAACGTGAGTATCCACAGCAATGGCAGGAACGCCAAACGCGTTAGACATCACAACATTAGCCGTCTTACGTCCAACCCCTGGCAATTCAATTAAACCTTCATGAGTATTTGGCACATCGCCATCATACTTATCGATTACGATACGGCATAATTTTTGTATATTAGAAGCTTTGCTTCGAAACAAACCAATTCTCCGGATATCACCTTCAAGTTCTTCAAGAGGCACAGCCAAATAATCTGCTGGAGATTTATACTTTTGAAATAAATTAACCGTCACCTTATTCACTGTTTCATCTGTACATTGCGCTGAAAGCAGTACAGCAATCGTTAATTCAAATGGATTGCTGTGAATAAGTTCACAATGAGCATCAGGGAACATATCAGCTAATATGTCTAACACATGCCTCATTTTTTGCTTTCCATTCATTCGTTTGCCTCCACTTCTTAACCATCGTTCAAAGTGTAGCGAAAAAATCTACACTGTGCAAGTAACAATTTCTTATATTACAAAAAAAACTGCCCAAAAAGGGCAGTTTTCACAAAATGTTACGTATACTGTCGCATTTACTGAATAGTTATTGTTGAAATTTGATTTCCTGCAAACATTACCGATACTGTTTTTCCAGTTACAATTTCGTTAAAAGTTGCAGCGGATCCGTCAGCTTTCACAACTTTCACTTCGTCAAACAATGCAAAATACGTATTATTTTTACTATCCTTAAACTTAATTTCCTTAATCGATTGCGTAACCGATTGAACCGTTAATTGAATCGTTTCATGTAGGTCAAAGGAAGTTACTTTCAATTCCGAAGTTGATAGACCCAATGTTAGTTTCGTACCTACTTTTATATTCGAGAAATTAGTTGATGTGTTCGTTAGACTATCAATCGATGCACCAGTATAATCCATTTTCACGATTGACCCGTCAGCCAAACTAAATGTTACCATTTTGTCTGCCTCATTCAACAGTACAATTTCACCTTCATACTTCGATACCAAATCGTATTGGATAACAACCTTTTTACTATTTTGTTCAGCATAGCGAAGGACAATATTAGACCAGCTGTCTACGATGCTATTAACCGTTTTATAATCGACTGTTACTCCATCCATCGTATAACGTGTATTAGCAGTTAAGTAAATCGCTTGCGCATTATCCCCGTTCGTATCTGTTACCATTATCAATTGTTTCTCATCATCAAAGTAAACAATGCTAGGTGAATGCATCGTTTTCAGATTACGTTCAGTTACAACGATGCTGATCACTTCGTCTTTGTCATTCATCGTAATCGTCACTTGGTCAACTTCTTTGATCAGATCAGTTATGGAAGCGTTATTGACAGATGGTATAGTAACAGCTACTTTCGTAGCCAGAAACTTACTGACAAGTCCTTTACCTGTATTGATCGTAATCGATTTTGAGTTCGAATTATCGAGGATACCTGTCACAGTAGACGCTTCTCGAGCAGACTCATTCAACGTAATTGAAATCGGAGTTATCGTATTCGGAACCGAATTTTCTCGGAATGTATCGCGTAAAACCGTAATGCTATCATTCTCTTTGATAGCCGTTACTGCAATAGCTTCACCTTTAGCATTCAATATTTTCACATTATCATTGTATTTAATTTCAGCTGGCTTGTTATCAACCCATACATAGATCGTTTTATCAGCAGTATTCACTCTACCTACTGTGAACGTTTCACTTTTCACATACGTTTCTTTACCTTGTGCTTCAATAAACTTAGCGTTTCCGCCTGACACAAAGACTGCTACTTCCCCATACTGAGTTAGATCTTTACGATCGATTGCAAAATCATTATCCGTCTCGTAATATCCCGTTGTTGCATCTGTTGCATAAGTTGTCTCAACATCATTCTCATAGATCGTAATCGACTTGTCGGTAATCGCTGTTAGAATGCCATAATGCTGACCTTCAACTTCAAGTGGGAAATCCTTTTGCGCACGACTTAGAATTGTCGCAAAGCTTGCACGGTTAATAGGGGACGCAGGTCCAAATGTTGTCGCAGTTAGCCCTTTAATAAGACCTAATTCAACTGCTGCATTGACATAACCAATATATTTACTATCTATTTTGTTATTATCTGTAAATGCTGTCGCACGATTAGCAAGCTCATCTGCTTTCTGCTGTGAACCTAGCGCTTTAATAACTAGTTTAGTAACCCATTCACGACTAGCTGCTTTTGAACCCCATTTATTTACAGTATCTGCAGCTGCAAGCTCATATTCCAGCTCACGATCAAGTAGTCCTTTTTCGAAAGCTAACGCTATGTATGGCTTATAATCTTCTTTGACAACAAACTTCTCATCAAAAATAATCATATCTGTCGTATTAAGCTCATTCACCAATCCGGCGAAACGAATGGCCATAATAACAGCTTCTTCTTGCGAAATTGTATTATTGTATTGGAAGGTAAATGTACCTGTTTTTTTATCCTGATAACCTTTAACAATTTGCTGTAGCGACAAACGATAAATATGCTTCTCAGCATACAATCCAGCAGGAATATCTACAAATGGTGTAATTCCAGCAGCAGTTGTTGTAGCTGCTTCTACTGCAATCGGATTAGCTGTTAATACAGGAACTGCGCTTCCAGCTATAAGCGTAAAGGCAATCGCCCCACTCATAATTTTTTTCCATGAAATATGTTTTGGCATAATCAAATTCCACCTTATTATTCAAATTTAATAACAAATATTGCTTACAAATTATCCACTACGAAAAGCATTAAACGGAAAGCAGCAAACGAAAAGAGCAGCATCGCTGTACATATATGTAGCCCTCTTCAAAGCTATAAATCTATCATACCATTTTCAGGTGATAGATTTATAGTATAAGTAATATCGATTGTACAAAAATAGATGATTACTATTGAAGTTTCAAATATTTATTCACACCTGCTGCTATTTCTACAGCCAATTTTTTTTGGGTTGCTTCATTAAATAGCACTTTAACATCACCAGCATTACTCATATAACCTACTTCTAAGAGTATCGCCGGCATTGTTGTAGCTTTTATAACTTTGAAGCCCGCAGTCTTCACACCACGATCCTTCAAGCCAACTGCTGCGACAACATGCGGATGTATCGTTTCTGCAAGCGTCTTACTATTAGCATTACTATAATATGTTTCCGTACCATTGGCATCACTTGTCGTAAAGCTATTCGCATGAACAGAAATGAATATATCTGCTTTTTTTCCTAGTCCCGGTATATTTTCTGCAAATGCAACACGTTCCGTTAATTCTAAATATGTATCATCTGATCTTGTTAGATGTACAACTATTTTCGGATTTTTTTCAAGCTCAGTTTTAATTTTCAACACGGAACTCAGATTAAATGTTTTCTCAAACAACCCTAATTTGCTATTTACTGATCCTGGATCACCATTGCCATGACCAGCATCAAGCACAACATGATAAATATCCTTGTTTGGAATATCCGTTACTGGTGGAGGCGTCGTTGCTGGTGGTGTCGTTAACGGCGGCTCCGTTTCGACCATATCACCAAACAAAACTTTCACTTCTGTATCAGTCTTCACAATTTCGTAAGTTGGAGTCTCATTCAATAGAATAACAAATCTTGCAGTTAGAGGATTATTACTAAATATTGAATATCGATACCCTGTAATATTCTCAAAACCATCTAATGTGACCTCCGTCTGACCTTTAATGAAACTAGTTGATAAGTCATATGTATAGCTTGTATCTGATAGATCAATAACAAGCCGATCGGGAGAGCTCAATAGCATTGCAGTAGGCTCATTCATTGAACCTGAATAATTAATGTGAATGGTAGAATCTGCATCCACCGTTATTCCAGTTACCGTCCCTGTTTGGACTGCAGGTGCCGTCGGTTCGATAATTTCTGGCACTTTCACTGGACTAGTCAAATAAATTTCTTGCTCAACTTGCTTCCAATCTAGCTTAAACCCTAAAATTTCCGTAACAAACCGTAATGGCACCATCGTGCGTCCCTTAACTACAATAGGCGCCAAAGCTAATTCATAGCTTCCATTGTTAACCATGCCGATTTTCTGACCAATCGTTAACACGATATTAATGTCGTCATCCAGTACAGTAGCTTGTTGTAATGCTTGGTCCCATTTCACTGTATATCCGAGTCCTGTTGATAAAACAGCTAGCGGAACAAGTGTTGTACCTTTTGTAATAAATGGATCAACGTCACTATGCAATCGATTCCCGTCAACAAATATTTTCGGAACGATTGCTGCAGATACATTACCTGCAAGTCCAAACAGTAAGAAGAAACTCAATACAACGATAATACTACTAACAATTTTTTTCATTTCCCACCTCGATGATCATTTCTTCAATCTCATATGCTGTCAACCCATCACCAATTTAGACGTAACTTGTCCGAAAAAGTTGCGCAATG